>CAIMEK010000723.1 GCA_903839965.1 uncultured Acetobacteraceae bacterium
ACGCCCTCTGTGAGGTCATTCAGTATTGCCTTACTAATATGACCCATCTGTCTATTGTCTCCTATAATTATGATGATCTGTTGGAATATCGCCTAGAAAAGCTCGGACTGTTGGCCAAGTGTGACGTAGTTACGAATGAAATGTCCATGGCTTCGTCATCACGTTTAGTTCAAATATTTCATGTGCACGGTTTTCTACCTAAATACCGCTCACCAGAGGCGGAGTTCAATCGCGATCTGATAATCTCCGAAGATGATTACCATGATCTTTACCGCTGGCCAGATCGTTGGGCAAATTATGTGCAGATGGGGCGGTACAGGTATTCTACATGCCTGTTCGTTGGTTTCTCATTTTCCGATCCAAGCGTCCGCCGCTTAGTCGATGCAGCAACAAGTCGAAAACATGGGCATTATTGCGTGTTGACGGCCGCGTCTCCACACAAAGATATAACGATCGATGAAGCGAGATTTACAGACCGATTGAATGCAAATGCACTCCGCGACTTAGGCGTGACGATAGCCTTTGCAGAAGAATATAGCGACGTAACCGATTTTTTAAGCGCGTTGCTTATCAGATCGTAACTATTGTGCAGCGATGCGCCGTTTCACAAAGGCGAGCCATTTTAAGAATGTCAAACATCACGATCAATGTATTTGGGTCGTACAAACGGTAAGAAAAGAGGTATTGAAGTTCGAAATTTACCTGGTCGGAAAAGCCAAATTCTAAATAGCTAAAGGCAACACACAGTGCAAAATCAATATTAACAAGCAACGAGCTATCCTGAGTGAAATCTAAGCCGCCCTTTCCGATGCCCCCGAATCTTGCAGGTCTTATTATATAGATCGGCCTCAATCTAGTTAGCCAATACGTTATGTATGCGCTGCGTTTACAATCATCTATCCTGTGATGTGCTGCATCCAAACCAAAATGCAACAACTTATACCGTGCGACGTCATGGAAATAGCTCGTCGTAATTTGGTAAAGGCACACTGGATCTATACCGAAGTCGTATTCCGGTTTAGCCTGCTCTCGGTAGGTTTCGCGGAAAACCTCGAATAGCGTAACCAGTTCGTTCCATCTTTGAAAAATATAATCCTCAGAGAATAGCGGGTTCGACTGAACCCTTCCCGAAGTCAAATTGTATCACTCCTGGTCCGCAACCAAAACCTGCCGAAACAGTCGATGTCCGGCGAGAACAGCTGACACGTATTTCGACCGCTCCTGCCTGAAGTGCGTTATAACCTCATCGCTCGAATGCGGGTCGGATGAGTTGGGCAAGAAGGCATTGGCAATGTTCGCTGACATGCTTCCCGGCCGTGAGATCGCGTCAAACAATGCGCGCCGCTCGTCCATGTCGGTTGGAATGTCAAGCATCGTTAACTCCTGTCTCCCATCGGCCTTGCGGCCACCATCCAGGCGAGCGTAGTCGCCTATTGTCGTTTGCCGCGAGAAGCCCATTGGTCCCCTGAAAGGAACAATGGGCAGTTGTCCATTGAATCTGCATCACATCCCGGTGCCTGGAAAGGATTTTGTTGCGATCTCGTTGTGCTTTCCCGTAAGAGGTTGACGGGACTCGCTGAATTTTGCCCGCAAGTCATATCACGTTTTCGTGAGTTCGCTTGCGTCCTCGAGTCGACCCTCCCTAGCCCGAGTCGCGCCAACACCAGATCACGCCATCAGCGCCCCCATGGCCTGGCGCATGAACAGCCGCTTCAGCGGCGGAATCCGATGCACGGCGGCCAATCCCAGGTCGCGCACCAGCCGAACGCAGGCCAGATCGTTGCTGAACAGCCGGTCCAGCGCGTCGGTCGCCGCCAGCATCAGCATGTTGTCGGGCCGCCGCTCCGCCTGATACCGCCGCAGCAGGTCCGCATCCCCCGGATCCTCCCCGCGCACTACCGCCCCGATCACCAAGTCCCCAAGCAGCGAAACGTCCCGGAAGCCGAGATTAAGCCCCTGCCCGGCGATCGGGTGCACCCCGTGCGCCGCGTCCCCGGCCAGCGCCAGCCGGGTGTCGGTGTAGCGATGTGCGATCATCGCCGAGAGCGGATAGCACCAGCGCCGACCCAGCAGCCGGATCGCCCCCAGGTGTCCGCCCAACCGCCGCGCCGCCTCGCGCGTGAACGCCGCCTCGTCGAGCGCCATCATCCGCGCCGCCAGCGCCGTGCGCTCGGCCCACACGATCGCGGAGACGTTCTCGGCTGCCTCGTTCGGCGCCATCGGCAACTGCGCGAACGGCCCGCCGGGCAGGAAATGTTCCAGCGCCGTGCCGTGGTGCGGCACCGCGTGCGCGATGGCGAACACCATGCCGCTCTGCCCATAGGGCAGCCGCGTCACCGCAATGCCGGCCTGCCGGCGCAACGGCGACTCCCGCCCCTCGGCCGCCACCACCAGGCGGCACGCCACCGCCGGCCCGCCGGCCACCTCCACCAGCGCGCCCTCCGCGCCCCGCTCCACCCGCACCGCCGCCGGCGCGAACACCGCCACCGCCGGCAAGGCGTGCAGCCGCGCGTTGATCGCCACCCGCAGGCTGCGTGCCTCCACCATCCAGCCGAACGCCCCATCCGGCGCGTTCGGGTCGGGGTCGCCGGCCACCTCGCGGCTGTCGAAATGCAGGAACCGGTGCGACGCTGCCTCGCCCGGCCGCCCATCGGTGACGCGGATGTCCAGGATCGGCCCCGGCCGCCGGTCCAGCCGTTCCCATAGCCCGGCCGCCTCCAGCACCCGCCGCGGCCCGGCCGCGATGGCATACGCGCGGCCGTCGAAATCCGGATGCTCCATCGCCGGCAACGCGGCGCGGTCGAAGATGGCGGTGGCGATGCCGGCCTCGCCCAGCCGGCAGGCCAGCGTGCCGCCCACCGGCCCGGCGCCCACGATGCACACCTCGACGCTGCGGCTCCCGCTCATCGCGTCCTCTCCCTCCGCGTCCCGGCAAAGGAGGCGCTCGTGCACGCGAATGCAAGACTCTGCCTGCGGATTGTGCAGAACAGCCGGCAATACCACCCGCTGACCCGGCGAATCGCGCGGCACGGTTCTTGATTAGCGGTCCCCCGAGGCAACAACAACGGGGCCGCGCGATGAAGCTGATCATGGCAATCATCAAGCCCTTCAAGCTCGACGACGTGCGCGAAGCGCTGACGTCATTGGGCGTGCAGGGATTGACCGTGTCCGAAGTGAAGGGCTTCGGTCGGCAGAAGGGGCAAACCGAAATCTATCGGGGCGCCGAATACCACGTGAACTTCCTGCCCAAGGTGAAGATCGAAGTGGTGGTCGCCGCCACCCTCGCCGATCAGGTGATCGAGGCGATCGTCAAGGCGGCGCAAACCGGCAAGATCGGCGACGGCAAGATTTTCGTGCTCGATGTCGAGCGCGCTGTGCGCATCCGCACCGGTGAAGTCGATTCCGACGCGCTTTGAAGCGCTCGCCAACCAGGGGGACTTGTAGACGATGAATACGCTGTTGCGGCGCGCCGGCCTGGCGTTCGCCATTCTGTTGTGCGCGGCCCCGGCCTTCGCCGAGGACGCCCCGAAAGTGGATTCCGGCGATACCGCCTGGATGCTGACCAGCACCGCGCTGGTGCTGCTGATGACCGTGCCCGGACTGGCGCTGTTCTATGGCGGCATGGTGCGCAAGAAGAACGTGCTCGCCACCATGATGCAGTCCTTCATCATCACCTGCCTAGTCACGGTGATCTGGATGGTCGCCGGCTACAGCCTGGCCTTCACCAACGGAAACCCCTACATCGGCGACCTTTCGCGCTTCATGCTGAACGGCATCGGCGACAAGTGGGACCAGGCCTTCATCCTCGGGGCCGGCACCGACGCCGCCGCGCCGCAGACGATCCCCGAGACCGTCTACATGATGTTCCAGATGACCTTCGCGATCATCACCCCGGCGCTGATCGCCGGCGCCTTCGCCGATCGCATGAAGTTCTCGGCGATGTGCGCCTTCATGGTGCTGTGGTCGTTGTTCGTCTATTCGCCGATCGCGCATTGGGTGTGGGCGCCCACGGGCTGGCTGAACGCGCTCGGCGCGGCCGACTTCGCCGGCGGCACGGTGGTGCACATCAACGCCGGCGTGGCCGGGCTGATGTGCGCGCTCGTGCTGGGCAAGCGGCTTGGCTACGGCACCGACAACATGGCGCCCTTCAACCTCGCCTTCGCGGTCATCGGCGCCTCGTTGTTGTGGGTGGGCTGGTTCGGCTTCAACGCCGGCTCCGCGACCTCGGCCGGCGGGCGCGCCGGCATGGCGATGACCGTGACCCAGATCGCCACCGCCGCGGCGGCCCTTGGCTGGACTTTCGCGGAGTGGATCTCCACGGGCAAGCCCTCGGTGCTCGGCGCGGTGTCCGGCGCGGTGGCCGGGCTGGTAGCGATCACCCCGGCCTCGGGCTTCGTGCTGCCCGGCTCGGCGTTGATCATCGGCATCGTGGCCGGCGTGGTGTGTTTCTGGGCGGCAACCTCGATGAAGCACCTGCTCGGCTACGACGACAGCCTGGACGCCTTCGGCGTGCACGGCATCGGCGGCATGATCGGCGCGTTGCTCACCGGCGTGTTCGCCTATGGCCCGCTGTCGGCGGACAAGGACCACGCGGCGGGCGTCTATATCGGCGGGCTGGCGCAGCTCAAGATCCAGGCAATCGCGGTGGCCGCCACCATGACCTACACCGCCATCGCCACGCTGGTGATCCTGCTGATCGTCTCCGTGGTGTTTGGCCTCAGGGTCAACCAGGAAGAGGAGCGCGAGGGCCTCGATGTGGTGCTGCACGGCGAACAGCTCGGATAGGGGGGTTCCCCCCTTCCGACTACGCCTTTGTCGTCAGCAACTTGTAGGATATAGTTCCCGCAGGGCGGCAGCTCCGCCCGGAACGCGGGGATAGTCCATGGCCGTTGCCGTCCAGGCCCGCCGGCAGGCGAGGCGGTTCGCTTCCGAGGCGGTGCGTTCGCTCGTCCGCCGGCGGCTCGCGGAACTTGGCGCGTTGTTCATCGCCCTGGCCGGCATGGCCGTGTTGCTGGCCCTGGCCTGCTACGACGCCCGCGACCCCTCGCTCAACACCGCCACCACGCGGCTGGCGCACAACCTGGCAGGACGGCCCGGCGCGCTGGTCGCCGACCTGCTGCTGCAGGGTTTCGGCATCGCCGGCGTGCTGCCCGGCATCGCCCTGCTGGCCTGGGCCTGGCGCCTGGGCTCGCACCGCGGTCTGATCAACCTGCCATTGCGCCTCGCCGCCCTGCTCGGGGCGCTGCCGGTAACGGCGGCGGTGCTGGCCTCGGTGCCCACCCCGTATTCTTTTGCCCGCGGCTGGCCGACCGCCGCCGGACTGGGCGGGGCCACCGGTGCAGTGCTGAAGGGCGACGTGCTGGCGGCCGGCTCCGCGTTGCTGGGCCCGGTCGGTCCCGTGCTGGTGTGGCTGCTCGCGGCCGCGCTGTCGGTCGTGCTGGTGGTGCTGGCGCTCGGGCTGACCGCCGGCGAGTGGCGGATGGCCGGGCGCGCCGTGCGGCGCTCCGCCCGCGGCGGGCGCACCGCCGTCGGCCTGTTCGGCCGCGCCTCGCACCGCGTCGGCTCCGCCGGCCTGCGATTGTTGCAGCGCATCAACGGCACCCGCCCCCGCCGAGTCGCGACGCCCGAACCCGAGCCCGAGGAAGCCATCGAAGCCCCGCGCGCCGAGCCCCGCATCCGTGTGCCCGAGGCCCCGGTCGCGCGGCCCGAACCCGTCGTGGCCCGCGCGCGCGTCACCGCGTCGGCCAAGAAGCCCACCCCGCCGCCGCACCAGGAAACCCTGCCGCTGGAAGGCGGCTGGCGCTTCCCCTCGCTCGACCTGCTCAAGGCCGCCCCGTCGCGTGACGCCATCGGCGCCCCCACCGACGAGGCGCTGCAGGCCAATGCCCGGCTGCTCGAATCGGTGCTGGCCGACTACGGCGTGCAGGGCCAGATCGTCGAAATCCTGCCCGGGCCGGTGGTGACGCTCTACGAGCTGGAGCCGGCGCCCGGCATCCGCAGCGCCCGCGTCATCGGGCTCGCCGACGACGTCGCCCGCAGCCTCTCGGTCGCCGCCGTGCGCATCGCCACCGTGCCGGGGCGCAACGTCATCGGCATCGAGGTGCCGAACAGCCGCCGCGAGACCATCTCCCTCGCCGCCCTGCTCAAGAGCGAGGCATGGGAGCGGGCGCCGTCGCGGCTGGCGCTGGCGCTCGGCAAGGACATCGGCGGCAAGCCGGTGGTGGTCGACCTCGCCCGCATGCCGCACGTGCTGGTGGCCGGCACCACCGGCTCGGGCAAGTCGGTCGGCATCAATGCGATGATCCTGTCGCTGCTCTACCGCATGTCGCCCGACCAGTGCCGGCTGATCCTGATCGACCCGAAGATGCTCGAGCTGTCGCTCTACGACGGCATTCCGCACCTGATGGCCCCGGTGGTCACCGAACCCGCCAAGGCGGTGGTGGCGCTGAAATGGGTGGTGCGCGAAATGGAGCGCCGCTACCGCTCGATGAGCCAGCTCGGCGTGCGCAACATTGGCGGTTACAACGACCGCGTCGCCGACGCCCAGGCGCGCGGCGAAGTGGTGACCCGCCGCGTGCAGACCGGCTTCGACCCGGAAACCAGCAAGCCGATCTTCGAGGAGCAGCCGCTGGCGCTGGAGAAGCTGCCGTTCATCGTCGTCGTCATCGACGAGATGGCCGACCTGATGATGGTGGCCGGCAAGGAGATCGAGGCGGCCGTGCAGCGGCTGGCGCAGATGGCGCGCGCCGCCGGCATCCACGTGGTCATGGCCACCCAGCGCCCGTCGGTCGACGTCATCACCGGCGTCATCAAGGCCAATTTCCCCACCCGGATCAGTTTCCAGGTGATCAGCAAGTTCGACAGCCGCACCATCCTGGGCGAGCAGGGCTCCGAACAGCTGCTCGGCCAGGGCGACATGCTCTACATGGCCGGCGGTGGCCGCATCACCCGAGTGCACGGGCCGCTGGTGTCGGACCGCGAGGTGGAGGACGTCGCGGCGTTCCTGCGCGAGCAGGGCGAGCCGCAGTATATCGAGGACGTCACCGAGGCGCCGGACGACGGCGAGGGGTTGGCGCTATCGGGCATTTCGGCGGCCGGCGACAGCGAGAAGGGGCTGTTCGACCAAGCCGTCGACGTGGTGTCGCGCGAGGGCAAGGCCTCCACCAGCTTCATCCAGCGCCACCTGCAGATCGGCTACAACCGCGCCGCCCGGCTGATCGAGCAGATGGAAAAGGAAGGCATCGTCGGCCCCGCCAACCACGTCGGCAAACGCGAAGTTCTCGCGCGCCGCCTCAGCGACGACGAGTAATACCCAGCGGCACATTGATTGACTCGTCCTGGCCGGGCGTGGCCCGGGCCTGCCGCGCAGGGGCAGCCGCCCGACGTGATCACGGCATGGGCATAGGGCCCATCGGCGCCGCCGCCGCCCCGGCCGTGGCCACCGTCACATCCACC
>CAIMEK010000724.1 GCA_903839965.1 uncultured Acetobacteraceae bacterium
CCGCGCCGACGTAATCCTCAATCCGCGCCGGCAGGAAGCTGCTCTGCTCGCGGCATGCTCCCCGTTTGAATGCTCGATCCGTCATGCCGCGAATCGTACACTACCAAACCATTCAGGCGAACGAATTCTTGCCCAGCCTCGGAGCGCAATCCACCATTCTTCAGTGCCGCTGCGTGGTGGATCGTGGAACGGGAGGCGGGTGGGCCACATTCCACCATTCCCAACATACTATCGAGTCTGGCAATGGCCGCTTCGGAGGTGCTGGCCGGTGCCGGGACGACGGCAACGGGCGCGAAGCTGCCGGTACTGCGCTCCCGGAGCTTGCGGCGGCTGCTTCCCCAACACCGGACCTTGGCGATTTGGACTCTATAAATCCGAGAAGGGTCGCCTGCAGCGGTGCCTGACTGGATTCAGACCCTGGCGCCTGATCTTCGCGACGAAGCGGAATCGCGGCGCGATCGACCGCCCAAGGAACCGCGCCGCTTGTTCCGGGGCCACACCCCGGGACAATGAACTTGCCGTTGCTGCCGTCTCCCCGAATTCCGCTGTCATCGCCGGCCCATCCGGCCGGGATCGAAACGTCATGCGACTGCGATATTGCGCCCGCGCGGCACGGTCTATCGGCCCGGCGTCAACCACAGGGACTCCGCCGCATGCGCAACCTGCTCGCCGCCGCCGCGACGCTGGGACTGCTGGCCGCCACCGCACTCGCCGCCCCGCCGCCTTCGGCCGCCGCACGCCCCCATAACGTCCTGCTGTTCGTCGCCGATGGCCTGCGGCCCGGCATAGTGACCCCGACCACCGCGCCCGCCATCGCCGCCTTGCTGGCGCGCGGCGTGCGCTTCACCAACACGCACGCGCTGTTCCCCACCTTCACCACCGCCAACGCATCGGGCATGGCGACCGGCCATCTGCTCGGCGACACCGGCGACTTCAGCAACACCATCTACACCGGCTTCCCGGTGCCGGGGGCGGGCGACAGCCTCACCCCGTTCCTCGAAAGCGACCCCGTGCTGGGCGACGTCGACGCGCATTTCTCCGGCGACTACCTGAACGAGGAAACCATCCTCAAGGCGGCGCGCGACGCCGGCATGTCCACCGCCAGCATCGGCAAGCTCGGGCCGGCGCTGATCTTCGACCACACCGAGCGCACCGGCCAGCACACCATCGTGGTGGACGACAGCACGGGCAGGCCGGGTGGCATTCCGCTCTCCGAACCGTTCAGGCAGCGCCTGGCCGCCGCCCAACTGCCCGCGCAGCCGCCGACCCGCGGCGACAATGGCAAGGCCGGCAGCAACACCGTGCCCGGCACCACGGTGGCGAATGTCGAACAGCAGACCTACTTCGCCGACGTCGCCACCAAGGCCGTGCTGCCCTGGTTCAAGGAGCGCAAGCAGCCCTTCGTGATGGTGTTCTGGTCGCGCGACCCCGACGGCACCCAGCACAACCAGGGCGACAGCCTCGGCCGCCTGATCCCCGGCATCAACGGCCCGACCTCGCTGGCCTCGATCCGCAACGCCGACGACGACCTGGCCCGGCTGCTGGCCGGCCTGAAGGAGCAGGGGCTGGACGGCGACACCGACGTCATCATCACCTCC
>CAIMEK010000725.1 GCA_903839965.1 uncultured Acetobacteraceae bacterium
CAGACCCGGTGTGGCCCCCACGAGCCCGGCTGGCCCCAGCTGCCGCTGACGATGGTCCATGTGGTCGGGCTCTGCTCCCATGCCTGCGGCATGTTCAGGTCGAGCTGCACCGGCCCGAGATGCGCGATCGCGGCCTTGAAGTGGGCGACGTTGGTCGGGTCCATCGGCACGATGGCCGGCACGTCCTCCCACTGGTCGCCCCAGGGAACGCCGTCCGTCGCCCAGCGCATCGCGGCATAATCGCTGTCCGTGCCGATGTCCTTGGCGTCGGTGCCGTCCCATGCCGCCCAGACCCGATACAGTGCCAGAGCATGCTCGGCGGTCGGCTTGCGCGCGTCGCCGGCGGCCACCGCGCGCATGATCTGGATCGATCGCAGCGCGCCACACGGCACGCAGTTGGCGTGCAGGTCGTTGCCCAGCGCGCCGCCGTCGAGCTGGATGCGGCTGATCCAGTCGCAGGCCCGCGGC
This sequence comes from uncultured Acetobacteraceae bacterium, assembly GCA_903839965.1. Classification (GTDB taxonomy): domain Bacteria; phylum Pseudomonadota; class Alphaproteobacteria; order Acetobacterales; family Acetobacteraceae; genus Rhodovastum. Next base: position 469 of record CAIMEK010000725.1, read on the forward strand.
ACGGCCAGGTCGCCCAGCACCGCCCCGCTGCGGCGCGACGCCAGGCGCGGATGGTGGATCAGGCCGAGGCGCGGCGTCACGGCTCGCCACTCCTCTCGTTATCGTCGTCGCTCGTGCAGCACAGGAGGGCGATGCAGCCCGCCACGCCGATAAGGATGCCGACCAGCAGGCCGATCCAGAACATGTCACCGCGCTCCGAGCAGGATCAGCCGGGCCGCGTTGGGCACATATACCGGCGCAGTGGCCGAGGCTCCCGCGATGCCGACATAGGCAAGCACAGTCGGCAGCAGCGACGTCGCCGCGTCGACCACCGGCACCCAGGCCGAGCCGTTCGGCACGTAGGCCAGCACGATCGGCGCCAGCGCGCGCACCGTGGCGGCGATTTCCTGCACGCGGCCCGTGGCATCCGCCGTGCCGGCCGCGACCGCCTGGGCGTCCGCCTGGATGGTCGCGAGGTAGCCTTGCAGCTGCGCCACCTTGTCGGCCGGCACGCTAGGCAGCGTGCTCACCGCCTCGACGAGCGACGCGGTGCCCGAGGCGATCAGTTGCACATCGGTGGCGAGCGCCGACACCGGCATGCTGGTGCAGTCCACGATGACGAAAGCCATCACGGCGGCGACGATCGCGTAGGCGACAGCCCCGATACGTCCGCGCATGGTCACACCCGCACCGGTAAGGGCACCGGGCCGGAGACGGTCGGGTCGAGCGCCAGCAGCATGCCGAGCTTGCCCCACACCAACTTCGCCATGTTGACTTCCGGCGCCACGTTGATGCCGACGGCCGCCAGCAGCGTCTCGGCCAGGGCGGCGGCGGCCTTGATTTCCGGGTGCTCGTGGGTGATCTCGTTCACCGCTTGATAGGTGCCGGCAACCTTGGTGTACACCTGCCCCGCTGCGACTTCCGCCGCCCGCAGGTAGGCTTCAAATTTATCCATTGTCTGACCCGCGCTAACGGCCACGACTATCGTGGCCGAAGGCCACGCTAAGCAGCGGATCGGGGAGGGTTCAGGCCCGCAGGTGCGGGCTATACGGCCAAGGAAAATTGCTCGGGTTTATCGGTCGATCGCAGCAGGCGCCACACCGTGTCTTCGTGGCAGCCGAGCTTGTGCGCGATCGCGGCGTAGGACAGGCCGCCCGCCCGATAATGTCGCACGCGCCAGGCGCGCGCAACAGGCACCGAAATGACATTGCCGGCAAACGCATCGGCCAGCTTGCGCGCCGCGTCCAGCCCGATCTCGCGCACCAGCGGCGTGTCGGTGCGCGTCGCGTGCGGCACGTAAACCCGCGTGCCGCCGCGCGCCTCGATCAGCACCAGCGTCGCCGACGCACCGATCACGTCGGTGAGCCAGGCCAGTTCAGCAGGGGGG
>CAIMEK010000726.1 GCA_903839965.1 uncultured Acetobacteraceae bacterium
CCGGTGATCCGCAAGGTGGTGGACGAACCGGCGCCGGAAAGCCGCCGCGCCTCGGTGCCGAACGCCGGCCGGCCGGTGTCGCAGCCGCCGCCCGGGCTGGGGCCGGCGCCGCAGCCCGGCTGAAAAAAGGCGCGGGCTCCGCCCTCGACCCGCAAGGGGCCGCGAGGCCCCTTGACCCCATTCGTTTCAGGGCTTTCGGCCGCGAGTGTGGCGGCCAGCGCCGCGCTGCGGTAAAGCATCGGCAACCGGGAATCGTCCGAGTCTGCCACCAGGATCTGTGCAGCATGGCCAGCAAGCGTCGCCTGTTCGGTACCGACGGAATCCGCGGCAAGGCCAATACCGAACCGATGACCGCCGGTCTCGCGCTGCGGCTCGGCCAGGCCGCGGGGCTATGGTTCACCCACGGCACCCGCCGCCATCGCGTGGTCATCGGCAAGGACACCCGGCTGTCCGGCTACATGATCGAACCGGCGCTCACCGCCGGCTTCATCGCCGCCGGCATGGACGTGGTGCTGGTCGGCCCGCTGCCGACCCCGGCCATCGCCATGCTCACGCGCAGCCTGCGCGCCGACCTCGGCGTCATGGTCTCGGCCAGCCACAACCCCTTCGAGGACAACGGCATCAAGCTGTTCGGCCCGGACGGCTACAAGCTGTCCGACGCCACCGAGGCCGAGATCGAGGCGCTGATGGATGCCGACCTCGCCCCGCGCATGGCGGCGCCGGCGCGGCTCGGCCGGGCCTCACGCCTGGAGGACGCGGCCGGGCGCTACATCGAGGCGGTCAAGTCGAGCTTCCCGCGCAGCCTGCGGCTGGGCGGGCTGAAGATCGTGGTGGACTGCGCCAACGGCGCCGCCTACCGGGTGGCCCCCACCGTGCTGTGGGAACTCGGCGCCGAGGTGGTGGCGGTCGGCGACGCGCCGGACGGATTCAACATCAACCGCGGCTGCGGCTCCACCGTGCCGGACCTGGTGTGCGCCGAAGTCAGGCGCCACGGCGCCGATCTCGGGTTGTCGCTCGACGGCGACGCCGACCGGCTGATCGTGTCCGACGAACAGGGCAACATCATCGACGGCGACCAGTTGCTGGCGCTGATCGCGCATTCCTGGGCGCAGGCCGGCCGGCTCGCCGGCGGCGGCGTCGCGGCCACCGTGATGTCCAACCTGGGGCTGGAACGCTTCCTGGCCGGCAAGGGCATCGTGCTGCACCGCACCCAGGTCGGCGACCGCTACGTCATGGAGCGCATGCGCCAGCTCGGCCTCAACGTCGGCGGCGAGCAGTCCGGCCACATCATCCTGCCCGACTACGCCACCACCGGCGACGGCCTGCTGGCGGCGCTGCAGTTGCTCGCCGTGCTGGTGGAGGAGGGCCGGCCGGCCAGCGAGGTGGTGCGGCTGTTCGACCCGCTGCCGCAGGTGCTGAAGAACGTGCGTTACAGCGGCCGCTCGCCGCTGCATGCCCCCCGGGTGAAGCGCGCCATCGAGGCCGCCGAGGCCAGCCTGGCCGCCACCGGCCGGCTGCTGATCCGCCGCAGCGGCACCGAACCGCTGGTGCGCGTGATGGCCGAGGGCGAGGACGACGCACTGGTGCTGCGGGTGGTCGACGCGCTGTGCGTCGAGATCGCCGCCGCGGCGGCCGAAATGGCGCAGGCGGCGGACTAGGGCGGATGCACGGTCGCGTACTGGTCGTCGCCGGCTCGGACTCCGGGGGCGGTGCCGGCATCCAGGCCGACATCAAGACCATCACCGCGCTCGACGCCTTCGCCATGACCGCCATCACCGCCATCACCGTGCAGAACACCCACGGCGTGCACGGCGTGCATGTGGTGCCGCCGGAGGTGGTGGCGGCGCAGATGGCCTGCGTGCTGGACGACATCGGCGCCGACGCCGTCAAGACCGGCATGCTGGGGGGGCCGGAAACCATCGAGGCGGTGTGCGCCGTGCTGGAGCAGAAAGCGCGCGGCGTGCCGGTGGTGGTCGATCCGGTGATGGTGGCCAAGGGCGGCGCGAAGCTGCTGGACGACGCCGGGTTGCGCTACGTCAATTACCGCCTGTTGCCGTTCGCCGCGCTGCTCACCCCCAATGTGCCGGAAGCCGAGGCGCTGAGCGGCATGGCGATCACCGACCTGGCCTCGATGCGGCACGTCGCCGAGGCGTTGCGCACGCTCGGCGTGCCGGCGGTGCTGCTGAAGGGCGGCCATCTCGATGGCCCGGAAGTGGTCGACCTGTTGGTGACCGATGCCGGGTTGACCGAGTTCCGCACGCCCCGGGTGGCGACACGGCATACCCACGGCACCGGCTGCACCCTGGCGAGCGCGATCGCGGCGGGACTGGCCCAGGGGATGGACCTGCGCGCCGCGGTTGCCCGGGCGCATGCTTACGTGCAGGCGGCGATCTTCTCCGCGCCGGGACTGGGCGGCGGGCACGG
>CAIMEK010000727.1 GCA_903839965.1 uncultured Acetobacteraceae bacterium
CGCCATCCACGAAAAGCACGTGCCGCGCTACCTGGCCGAGTTCGAATACCGCTTCAACAGGCGTTACGACCTCGCCGCCATGCTGCCGCGCCTGACCTGGGCCGCCGTGCGCACTTCACCAATGCCGTTTCGGTTGCTTAACCCATCTTATTCGTGGTCGACCCGCTGTTGAGGCGGTCTGAGCGGTGCACACGGTTGGGCGGCGCGCGTTTTCCTCGCTTAGTCAGAACGTAAATAGCAGCCGTGAGGGGTTGTCGGGATCTGGCGGATGCTGGGGTGCTTTGCCCCGAGCCTCAGGGGGCGGCGGGTTGGAACCAGCGGGCGATGCCACCAAACAGTTCGGCCTCCGGGCAAGACGCGGCGAAGGCAATCCGCACCCGCGTGGCGGTCTCGATGACGCGGGCAGCAATCTTGACCAGGCGCAGCCGTAAGGTGGTGAACTCGGCACTGGCCAGCGGCTGTAGCTAGGGAATGGCGTCACGCATGGTGAGCATGAGCCAATAAGCGGCGGTGTGCAGCAGCAGGCGCATTTGGTTGGCAAGCGGCGAGCGGCAACTGGTCCGATCGGAGGCCAACTGGCTCTTGTGTAGCGAGCCGCTTTTGGCACGCAAGCGCGTGCCTGTCGCGGGCTTGATGAGGTTCTCCGCCTGGCCCCGCTCGCAATACAGCGTGTCGTAGAGCCATTCGGCGCTGCCACGCACGATGTTGGTCACCACATAGCGGATGTCCAGACCGTTGCCGCTTGCCTCGATGCGCGCGGATACGCGTCGCTCGCATTTTCAGGATTTGGTGCCATGGCGGGTCTCGCCATAGCGTCGCACCACCGGGGCTTCGCCCTCGGCATGGCGCACCCGCACATCGTCGGCGGCGGTGTCCACCAGTCGGTCCAGCACGTCATGGCCGCCGAGCCCGAAGATATAGTGAACGTCGTTGGCTTCGCACCACGCCATCGCCTCGTGACGCCCACAGTGGCTGTCGCCACGGATGGTCAGCCTGGTGGCGGGCCAATGGGTGCGGATGTGGCGGACGATGCGGCGGATGTGGCCGCGCACCTCGCGGCCCGACGGCGTCTTGCTGGACCGCAGCAATACCGCGACCGGGCATGCGGTGGCGGTATCGTAGACATGGATCGGCAGAAAGCAGTGTTCTCCGTGATGCGTGTGGCTCTGCTAGCGAATGTTGGCCCAGGAGTGCTGACGGATTTTGGCCCACCCCCTGTCCCTCAACCTAGGGTCGCCCGACTGGATCGGGGGGCCTGGCGTGGACTGGAGAGCCAAAGTGGATTTGTTCGAACAACTTCGCCGGGAGCATGAGTTTGGCGTCGGCACGATCGCGGGTGTCGCTGCCAAGTTCGGTGTTCACCGGCGCGTGGTGCGGCAGGCGATTGGCAGTGCGCTGCCGCCGCGACACCGATATCCACCGCGGGCCAAGCCGAAGCTCGGTGCGGTCGTGGACTTCATCGACAAGGTGCTGGAGGCGGACCGTCAGGCGCCGCGCAAGCAACGCCACACCGCCCGGCGCATCCATCGTCGGATCCTGACGGAGTTCCCCGACGCCACGGTGGCGGAGTCGACGGTGCGCAACCACGTGCGCGAGCGCAAGCGGCAGATGGGGCTGGCGCGACGGGAGACGTTCGTTCCGC
>CAIMEK010000728.1 GCA_903839965.1 uncultured Acetobacteraceae bacterium
CGCTCCGGCAGGCCGGTCAGCGGCCTCCCACACCACCGGGTGGGACACGACCCGACGAGGGGGCGCTGCGTTTCCATTGGATGAGCGGGCCGAAGGTGGCCGCTCATATGGCTTCGCCTTGCACATAATCCTGATCTCCTCCCGGGCACGTTCAGCCTCCACCGCTGCAAGGCCGCCAATCTGTCCGAGACGATCTCCAGCGCAGAGGACCATGAGGTTCTGGAGGCCGCCCGGGCGCTCATCGAGAAGGTGATCGTCACCCCGCCCGAGCATGACGACGCCCCGCCTGGTATCGAACTCATAGGCGATCTGACCGAGCTGCTTCGGGCCGCCGGCCGGGGTCCCGCGTTTCAGGGCTCGCCTACCTCAACCACCGCCTTTCCCGACGCGTTCGCGAGTTCGGTAAAGGATGGTCCAGGGGGCAGAGCCCCCTGGCCTTCCTCACTTTCTCAGCGACACCTGCTCCATGTCGAAGAACGACTGGGTCGGGCTGAGTTTGAACCCTTCCACGTTCTTGCGGGTCGCCCGCACCAGCAGCGTCGAGTTCACGAACACCCACGGCGCGTCGTCGAGGATCTGTGCCTGGATGTGGCGGTACATCTGAATCCGCTTGGCGTGGTCGACTTCCTTCAATGCCGCCTTCATCTCGGCGTCGACCGCCGGGTTCTTGTAGTGCGAGGTATCGCCCACCGGCATGCTGTAGGAGCCCCACAGCGGCGTCACGAAGTTGTCGGGGTCGCCGTTGTCGCCGCTCCAGCCCGTCACGAACAGCCCGGTGTAATTGCCCGACCGCGTCGTGCCGAGGAAGGCGCCCATGTCGAGCTTGCGGATGTCCGCCTCGATGCCGACTTTCTTCAGGTAGCCCTGCAGGGCGACCGAAAGGTCGGCGCCGGCGGGATTATAACCGCGCGGCGTGTTGTAGGTCAGCATCTCCACGTGCAGCGGCAGTTTCACGCCCGCCGCCTTCAGCAGGTCCGCCGCCTTCTTCGGGTCGTACGGGTAGCCCTTCAGCGCCGCGTCATGTCCCCATTGTGCCGGCGGAATCGGCGAGGTCATGGTCACCGCCAGCCCGGAATACAGCGCCTTGTTGATGGCTTCCTTGTCGACCGCGTAGTTGAGCGCCTGGCGCACCCGCTTGTCGTTGAACGGCGCGATCTCGTTCGGCATCGCCATGCCGTTCACGGTCAGCCCGGGCTGCGTCAGCACGGTGATGTTGCGGTCAGCCTTCAGCGCCGGCACCACCTGGGTGGCCACGTCGCCCATCACCTGCGTCTCGCCGCGCTGCAGCGCCAGCAGCGCCGCCTGCGGGTCCGGCATCACCTTGAACACGAGGTGCTCGAGCTTCGGCTTGGCCTTCCAGTATTGCGGGTTGGCGTCCAGCACGATCTGGTCGCGCGACTTCCACTCGCGGAAAATGAACGGGCCGGTGCCGACCGGATGGTTGCGGAAATCCTTGCCCCACTTGGCGGCGGCGTCGTAGCTGACCACGCCGTTCCACACCATCGCCAGGCTGTTGAGGAACGGCGCGTTGGGTTCCTTCAGCTTGAATTGCACGGTGTCGTTGTCCAGCGCGGCGTACGATGCCACCGCGCCGAAGGTGAACTCCTCGTACCCCTCCACCGGGCCGGTGTTGTAGACGGTGTTCGGGTCGTCCTTCTTGAGCTGGCGGTCGAGCGTCTTGATGTATTCCTGCGCGTTGAACGGCGAGCCGTCGTGGAACTTGATGCCGGTGCGCAGGTGGAAGGTGTAGGTCAGCCCGTCCGGCGAAATGTCCCAGCTCTTGGCCAGGCCCGGCACAACCTCGGTGGTGCCGGATTTGTAGCTGACCAGGCTGTCGTGCACGGCGGCCATGACGAAGCCGGAGGTGTTGTTCTGCACCGCCTCGGGGTCGAAGCCGGTGGGGTCCGTGGCGATGCTGACGACCAGGGTGCCCTGCGCATGGGCGGCGGCGCAGGCGCCGAGTGCGACGCCGGCTGCCAGCATTGCGCGCAACGCAGTTCGGCCCAATCGGGTGCCGTCAACGGGAATCCGCATCGTCCGCCTCCTGTTTCTCGCGTGATTCGGGGTTTGCAGCATGGCACCACCCGGGCGGGAGTCCAGAGCCGACGCGCAGGCTTTCCGAAGGCCCCTTGGCCTGGGCCCGCCGAAGCGCTAACCGGAGCGAAGACAGCATCATCCGGGAGAACGCCCTCGTCATGACCCGAACCGACATGGAGCGCGTGCAGACCTACCTGCGCCATCTGCTGGGTTGCGACCGCATCCGCGTGATCCCGCCGGTGAAGGCGGGCCTGACCGTCGAGCTGGCCGTCGACGACGAGGTCATCGGCACGCTCTACCAGGACAACGAGGACGGCGAGATTTCCTATTCGGCGCACCTCACCATCCTGGAGGAGGACCTGCCCGAGCTGCCCAAGACCGCGCCCGCCGCCCCCGCCGCCAAGCCCCGCCGCGTGCGCTGAACGGCCGGCATCGGCACTGCCGGATGCAGGCCGGAAGTTCCGCTCGTTCACGAAAGCATGATCGGGTGCGAGCTTTCGGCGCCCGGCGGCGCGCAGTAGCAAACTGATCGGAACGATGTCGGCAACCCCGGGGAGTGGGATGCGGTCGGCGCGAGGCGCCTCTTTGCGCATTCTCTACCTGGCCATGGTGGGTTGCCTGCTGCTGCCTGTGCTGCTGCTGGGCTCGGGCGCCGTTGTCATCCGTCGCGCCGCCATCCGCGATACCGACGAACGCCTGGCGCGCACCGCGGACGTGCTGCGCGAGCAGGCCATGAAGGTGTTCCAGAGCTCCGATGTGCTGCTGCGCAACCTGGCGGACATGACGCGCGGCCTGCCGGACGAGGCGATCCGCGCCGACTACGCGCTCTGGCATGCCCGGCTGAAGGCGATTTCCAGCCGACTGTCCGAAGTGCAGTCGATCTGGATCATCGGCCCCGACGGCCGCACCAGCGCCACCGACGCCACCCCGGCCGTGCCCACCCTCGACCTCAGCGACCGCGACTATTTCACCGCCCAGTCACCGGCCGACGCCGGCCTCTTCATCGGCTCGGTGCTGACGTCGCGGCTCGGCATCGGGGATCCCTTCTTCAACGTGTCGATCCGGCGCGATGCGCCGCAGGGCAGATTCGCCGGCATCGTCACCGCCTCGCTGCTGCCCGGCGATTTCGACAAGTTCTACCGCCAGATCGGCCGCAGCCCCGGTTCGTTCATGGCGCTGGTCCGCACCGACGGCACGGTGCTGGCGCGTTCCCCCGCGTTGCCCGGGCAAAACGCGATTACCATCCCCGACATCATTTCCGCCACCGCCGAGCGGGGCCTGGGGACCCTGGTCTCGCATATCGACGGCCGTGAGCGGCGACTGGCCTGGCGGCGGCTCGACCCCTACCCCGCCCTCGTCGTGGCCGGGCGGGAAACCGCCGAGATCCGCGACGAGTGGCTGGGCGCCCTGGCCACTCACCTGGTGTTCGGCCTGCCGGCCACGCTGGTCATGCTGGGCGCGCTCTGGATCGCGCTGATCCGCACCCGCGCCCTGTTCGCCGAGGAAGCGCGCCGCGCGACCGCCGAGGAAGGCTTGCAGCGCGGGCGGCGGCTGGAGGCGCTGGGCGAGCTCACCGGCGGGGTGGCGCACGATTTCAACAACCTGCTGATGATCATCCTGGGCAATGTCGACCGCATGCGCCGCCGCCCGCGCGAGGCGGGCGATATCCGCGCGCTCGACATGATCGACGCCGCCGTGCGCCGCGGCGAGGCGCTGACGCGCCAGTTGCTCACCTTCGCCCGCCGCCGCGCGCTCTACCCCGAGCCGATCGACCTGGTCCGCCACCTGGCCGACACGCGCACCCTGCTGGCCCATACGCTGCGCGGCGACATCACGCTGGCGACAGAGGTCGAGACGCCCGACGTGGCCTGCGTGGTGAAGGCCGACCCCAACGAACTCGACCTTGCCGTGCTGAACGTGGCGGTAAACGCGCGCGATGCCATGCCGCAGGGCGGCCACCTGACCGTGCGCCTGCGCCGGGTGAACCTGCCCGCCGAGCACGGGGTGGAAGACCTGGCGGGCGATTTCGTCGCGCTGTCGCTGACCGACACCGGCACCGGCATCGCGCCCGAAGTGCTGTCGCGGGTGTTCGACCCGTTCTTCACCACCAAGGACATCGGCAAGGGCACCGGGCTCGGCCTGTCGCAGGTCTACGGCTTCGCCCGCCAGTCCGGCGGCGCCGCCACCATCGCCAGCACGCCGGGCGTCGGCACCACGGTGACGGTCTACCTGCCCTGCAGCACCGCGGCGCCGGCGCTGCGCCAACCCAACGCCGCCGCCGACGCCACGCCGGGCGCGGGGCTGCGGGTGCTGCTGGTGGAAGACAATGCCGAGGTTGCCACGGTAACTCGCATCCGGTTGGAACTGCTGGGCTTCGAGGTCGCGATGGCCGCTTCGGGGCGGTCGGCGTTGGCGCTGCTCGACGCGCAGCCCTATGCCCTGATGGTGAGCGACATCATGATGCCGGGCGGC
>CAIMEK010000729.1 GCA_903839965.1 uncultured Acetobacteraceae bacterium
GCACCGGCGGCCGGCTGCGCCGGTACCCGGGCGGCACCGAGAACAACAGCATCTTCGCCACCGTCCGGGGGTCGATGCCAAAGCGACGCGCCGCCTCTCGCCCACTGATCCCCTCAATCCGAACCGCGTAACGGACCTTCGCATACAGCTCCACGCCCTTCATCCCCTAGCCCTCTGCGGTCACCGCAAAGAGCTTCCTGCCGCCGGATTTTTACGCCGGCACAGCCAGACTACCCGGCCGCTTCAGTGAGGGATTTTCGCTCCGGCGCGTACACAAGGGCTTCCACGCCGAATTGTGCTCCCTGGCGGCCCGGTATGTCGGCCGGGGCATGTCGGCAGTGGCAGCGGCAGAAACATTGCGCAGCCTGATGCTCGCGCACCCCGAATTCTTGCGCAATGACCGATGGCGTACCCGCTTCGCCAGCATTGGTGAGCTTGCCGCCAGCGCGGCCCGGAAATTCCATGACCCGGATGGGCATGGGCGGGCGCTGGCAAGGCTAGCCGGGCAGATGCTGCGCGAGGGACGCCCATCTGACGAAGTGCGTGTGGCTGTACTGGCAGAAGCCGCGGCGCGCGGTATCGATTTTACACGGGCCAAGGGCATCGCGCGGTGGGTGGCGGAACGCGATATTGAACGGCGCGAGGCATCCCATGCCTGACGACAGCATAGACCCATTTCGCCGCTTGGATGCCATGAACGCCTGCGGCATATCGAGCGAAACGCCAAAACCCAATCTCATCATTAACGGCGCAGACCGCCCCGCGACGGTACATGCTCCGCGCGAACTGCACCGGGCGCCCGGTCTTCCTTTGCAGGACCGTGGCGCGCGGTCGGACGTGCCCACTCAGTTCGACATCGTCCACCCGAAGGGTGATCAGGTCACACCGCGGAGCTTGCGGTCTATTGCCAGGTTGAACATGGCGAGGTCGCGGAGTCGGTCCGCGATTTGAAGCCGCGTGCGGATCGCCCAGACCTCCCTCAGCTTGAGCGGAGGCTTCTGCCCGATCAGTCTGCCCCGGTTCCAAGGCTGTCGGCTGACCGTCACTGCCGACCCGGCGTTGGTTTGCCCTGTCATGATTGATCTCCTGGTGTCGCGACCCGCCATTGCTGCGGGCCGGTTGCCAGGTAACCTGGCCACCCGGGGGCGGCCTTTCGGTTAGGCTATCAGTCAGTTTGGCGACGGGCTCACCGCAGGAAGGGGTCGGAGTCGGCGGTTGACGATCTGGCCACCACAGGCTCCCTCCCAGGTCCCGGACGGACAACCTCCACGGAGCGACAACCAGCCGCCCTTTCGCTAAGATTAGCGACCTATGAACTGGGGGCGGCGATGACCGACAAGCCAAACTTCGTCCTGGTTCCCGACGATAAACCGCCGCCGCCGGCTCGGACCAGCGGCGTGTTCGCGCAGTTGCGGACGATGGCGAGCACCGCGTTCGCAGCTGCGACCTCCGCCCCAGCGGCACTGCGTTCAGCGCTAGGCTACGCCGAGCCGCCGGCGGAGACCGGCCCACCGGCCCGGCCGCGCCTGGTGTTCGCCGTGGACGCCACCGCCTCACGCGAGCCCGCCTGGGCGGCCGCACGCGGGGTGACGGACGCGCTGGTCAAGGCGCTGCCGGGCGAGTTGGACGTGGCGCTTGCCGTCCACGGAGGCTCGCGCGTGCACACCTTTACCGCCTTCACCAGCGACGCCGGCACGCTGCGTGACCGCGCCGCCGGGGTCGCCTGCGAGGCCGGGATGACCCGGTTGCTGCCGATCCTTTCGGCCGCTCTGAAGCGGCCGGCGGTGCGCGTGGTCATCTATATCGGCGACGTGTACGAGGAAAGCTTGCCGCGGGGTCGTGGGCTGGCAGACGCCATGGGCATGCAGGATATCAAACTGATCGTGCTGCATGACACAGCCGATCCCGCTGCTCGCCGGGACAGCGAGGTATTCTGGGACCTCGCGAAGCGCACCGGCGGCTGTGTGCTGCCGTTCGACGCTAGTGCTTTGGCTCGCCTGCGCGACCTTGTGTCGGCCATAGCGGTCTACGCTGTCGGCGGCGAGAAGCTGCTGCGGGAGCGGCGGCACGACCTGCCTGACGCGGTAGCTCTGCTCGAACATCTCGGTAAGCGGAGCTGAGCGTCGTGGGCAGTTCAACCTCCGGTTCCATATCCTGAGGCAGGAGGCCGGGGCATGGGTGGTCGGACGAACCAGCCCATGACGGGGAAGTGGAGGACTCGTTTGGATCAGCCGGCTGCTGGCGTAGTGACCGGCCCGACTACGCCACCGCTGCTAGAGCGTTTCCGCCCTCACTGGAATCGCGTTGGGGGGATTCCGGCACGGGTGGTTGATGTGATTGATAGGTCTCCGGACGGAACCGGAGGCGACGATGGGATGGCGTTGGGGGCAGGCCTATTCGCAGGACCTGCGGGATCGGGTACTTGCCTGCGATGGGTTGAGCGCGGCAGTCGCGACCGGCTTGGGGATGTGGCTGCCGGCCGGCAGACGTCGCACACGCCAGGCAAGCTCGATGGTCATGAC
>CAIMEK010000730.1 GCA_903839965.1 uncultured Acetobacteraceae bacterium
AGGCGTCCCGCATGCGCTGGTATTCTTTGTCGGTCAGCGTCAGCGCCGGGGCGACCGTGATGGAATCGCCGGTGTGGATGCCCATCGGGTCCACGTTCTCGATCGAGCAGATGATGATGCAGTTGTCCGCGCGGTCGCGCACCACCTCCATCTCGTATTCTTTCCAACCGAGCACACTCTCCTCGATCAGCACCTCGGTGGTCGGTGAGGCATCGAGCCCGCCGGTGACGATTGCCTCGAATTCCTCGCGGTTATAGGCGATGCCGCCGCCGGTGCCGCCGAGAGTGAAGGAGGGGCGGATCACCGCGGGCAGGCCGATCTCAGCCAGCGCGGCGCGGGCATCGGCGAGGGAGTGGGCGATGAAGCTTTTCGGGCTTTCGATGCCGATTTCGGCCATCGCGTCCCGGACTTTCAGCCGGTCCTCCGCGCGGTCAATCACCTCGGCGCGTGCGCCGATCAGTTCGACGCCGTATTTCTCCAACACCCCGCTGGCGGCCAGCGCCATGGCGGTGTTCAGCGCGGTCTGCCCGCCCATGGTGGGCAGCAGCGCGTCGGGCTTCTCGCGGGCGATGATGCGCTCGACGAATTCCGGCGAGATCGGTTCGACATAGGTGGCGTCGGCCAGTCCCGGGTCGGTCATGATGGTGGCGGGATTGGAGTTCACCAGGATGGTGCGGTAGCCCTCGGCGCGCAGCGCCTTGCAGGCCTGGGCGCCGGAATAGTCGAACTCGCAGGCCTGGCCGATGACGATCGGCCCGGCGCCGATGATCATGATGGAGTGGATGTCGGTGCGCTTGGGCATCTCAGGATCCGATCATTTCGCGGGCGCGGGCGACGCCTTGCGGCGTCAGGTGCAGGCGCCAGTGGCAGGCAAGGGTGCCTTCGGGCAGCACGACGGGCTCGGCGATCAGCCCGGCGGCGAGCGCTTCGGCGACGGCGGCGTGGAAGGCAACGGGATCGAGCGAACCATCTGCGATCTTCTCGACCTGCAGGAAGCCTTCGTCGGCATTCGCGGCGACGACGCGGTGCCGGTATCCGGCCAGCAGCAGCGCCCGCAACGCCTGCGCCATGTCAGCCCGCCCGTTCGATCATCTCGATGAAGCGGCGGAACAGGTAATGTGCATCGCTCGGCCCAGGGCTGGCTTCCGGATGGTACTGCACCGAAAATGCCGGCCGGTCGTCGCAGGCCAGGCCTTCGTTGCTGCCGTCGAACAGCGACACATGGCTCACCCGCACCCCCGCTGGCAGCGTGGTTTCGTCCACCGCGAAGCCGTGGTTCTGGCTGGTGATCTCCACGCGGCCGGTGCTCAGGTCCTTGACCGGCTGGTTGGCGCCGCGATGGCCGCGCTTGAGCTTGTAGGTCTTCGCCCCCAGCGCCAGCGCCAGCAACTGATGCCCCAGGCAGATGCCGAACACCGGCATGCCGGCCTCCAGCACGCCGCGGATGGCGGGCACCGCATAGTCCCCCGTCGCCGCCGGATCGCCCGGGCCGTTGGACAGGAACACCCCGTCCGGCCGGTGGCGCAGAATGTCCTCGGCGGTCGCGGTCGCCGGCACCACCGTCACCCGGCAACCGGCCGCCGCCAGGCTGCGCAGGATGTTGCGCTTGGCGCCGTAATCCACCGCCACCACGTGGTGCTTCGGCGCGGTCTGCCGGCCGTAGCCGGTCGGCCAGGCCCAGCGCGTCTGGTCCCATTCGTAGCTCTGCGTGCACGAAACCTGCTTTGCCAGGTCCATGCCCTCCAGCCCCGGCCAGGCGTGTGCATGCTCGATCAGCCCCGGCACGTCGAAGCGCCCGTCGGCGGGGAACGCCAGCACCCCGTTCGGCGCGCCGCCGTCGCGGATGCGCACGGTCAGCGCCCTGGTGTCGATGCCGCACACGCCGGTGATGCCGCGCGCGCGCAGCCACCCGGTCAGATGCTCGGCGGCGCGCCAGTTGCTGGGCTCGGTGACGTCCTGCTTCACCACCAGCCCCAGCGCTGCGACACCGCCCGATTCCACGTCCTCGGCGTTCACCCCGACATTGCCGATATGGGGGAAGGTGAAAGTGATGATCTGCCCGGCATAGGAGGGATCGGTCAGTGTCTCCTGGTAGCCGGTCATGCCGGTGTTGAAGCAGACCTCGCCGACCCGCGGCGCGGCCGTAGGAGCGCCGAAACCGCGCCCCCAGAACACCGTGCCGTCCCCCAGCACGAGGGCGGCGCTGGCGCCGGCAGGCGCCTCGCTGGAATTTGGCATGGCGGTCCTCACGGCGTCGGTGGCGGCGGCCTCGCCAGGGTGGGGCCGGCCGGCGCCGGCAATGGCATCGAAAGGCAGGCCGGTGGCCTGGATAAGCACCGGCCAGTGCCGGGCGGGAATGGCGCGGCCCTGCCGCCACTTCCGCACCGCCTCGGTGCCGACGCCGAGCAGCCGCGCCGCCGCTTCCGCGCCGCCCAGGCGGTCGATGATCTGATCCACGCTTGCCATGCCATCAGCATATGGGAAATTTCTTCCCACTTCAACGCCGCTGCACGCCGGTGGGAAATTTCTTCCCGGCCCCTCCGTTACCGGGAGATGCCTATATAGTAGAGGGACAATGCATCGGAGAATGACGGAATGGCTCTGCGCGAGCAGTTCACCGAGCAGTTGAAGGCCGCCATGCGGGCCGGCGACGCCCTGCGCGTCTCCACGCTACGCATGGTGCTGGCGAAACTGAAGGACGCCGACATCGCGT
Organism: uncultured Acetobacteraceae bacterium; assembly: GCA_903839965.1. Classification (GTDB taxonomy): domain Bacteria; phylum Pseudomonadota; class Alphaproteobacteria; order Acetobacterales; family Acetobacteraceae; genus Rhodovastum. The sequence goes on from CAIMEK010000730.1 coordinate 2,714, forward strand.
CCCGCCCGAAAGGCGTGCCGCAGGTGCCGGAGGCCGAGGTGTTGAGCCTGCTCCGCGGCATGGTGAAGTCCCGCCACGAGAGCGTGGAGCTGTACCGCCAGGGCAATCGCCCCGAGCTGGCCGCCAAGGAAGCGGCCGAGATCGCGGTGATCGAGGGCTTCCTGCCGGCCCAGCTCGACGACGCGGCGCTGGAGGGGGCCGTCGCGGCCGCCATCGCCGCCACCGGGGCGGGGGGTATGAAGGACATGGGCCGCGTCATGGCCGCGCTGAAGGAAAGCCAAAGGCCGGCACTCGACCTGTCGCGGGCCGGCCCGCTCGTCCGGGCCCGACTGGCCCGCTGATGGCGCTGCCCGCCAATTTCCTCGACGAGTTGCGCGCCCGCACGCCGCTGCCGGCGCTGATCGGCCGCCGCATCCGCCTGGCGCGCTCCGGCCGGCAGTGGAAGGGCTGCTGCCCATTCCACGGCGAGAAGACGCCGAGCTTCTACGTCTACGAGGACCACTACCACTGCTTCGGCTGTGGCGAGCACGGCGACGCCATCGCCTTTGTCATGAAGAACCAGGGTGCCGGCTTCATGGAGGCGGTGGAGCAGCTTGCCGCCGAAGTGGGCATGGAGGTGCCCAAGCCGACCCCGGAAGCCGCCGAGGCCGAGCGCCGGCGGTTCGACCTGCATGCCGTGCTCGATGCCGCGGCGACGTCCTTTCAGCGCCGCCTGTTCCTGCCCGAAGGCGCCCGCGCGCTCGACTACCTGCGCCGCCGCGACCTGTCCGACGACACCATCCGCAGCTTCGGCCTGGGCTGGTCCGGCGAGGGCCGCGGCGCCCTCGCCGCCGAATTGTCGCGCGAGGGCATCGAACCCGGCATGTTGATCGAAGCCGGCCTGATGCGCCCCGCCGAGGACGATCGCGCCCCATCGGACATGTTCTTCGGCCGGGTGATGTTCCCCATCCGCGACCGCCGCGGCCGCACCATCAGCTTCGGCGGCCGCATTCTCGGCGACGGCCAGCCGAAATACGTCAACGGGCCGGAGACGGCGCTGTTCTCCAAGCGGCGCACCCTGTTCGCGCTGGATCTCGCGCGCGAGGCCGCCCGCGCCGGCGCCACGGTGGTCGTCGTCGAGGGCTACATGGACGTGATCGCCCTGCACCAGGCCGGGCTCGCCGGCGCCCTCGCCCCGCTCGGCACCGCGCTGACCGAGGAGCAACTCGAGGAGCTTTGGCGCCTCTCGCCCTGCCCGGTGCTGTGCTTCGACGGTGACGCCGCCGGCGCCCGCGCCGCCGCCCACGCCGCCGAGCTCGTGTTGCCCGCGCTCACCACCGAACGCAGCCTCAGGCTCGCCACCCTGCCCGCCGGCGAGGACCCCGACACGCTGGTGCGCCGCCACGGCGCGGCAGGCATGCAGGCCATCCTCGACGCCGCCAGCCCGCTGCCGGAGGCGCTGTTCGGCATGCTGCGCGACGAGGTCGGCGACGGCACCGTCGAATTGCGGGCGAGCCTCAGCAAGCGGCTCGAAGCGGCGGCGTCACGCATCCAGGACCGCAGCCTGGCCTGGGAATACCGCAAGTTCTTCCGCCTGCGCTTCCGCGAGCGCTACGAGCCGCCCGTGCGCGGCCGGCGCGACGCCGCCGCCCCGATCCGTCGGCCGCGGCTGGGGCCCCGTCCCCCCCTGGCCGCCGGCAATGCGGTGGCGGAACAGGCCCGCAACCTGCTCGCCATCCTGTTGCGCCATCCCGGCCTGCTTTCGGATGTCGAGGAGGCGTTCGGCGAGGTCGCCCTGCCCGCCCCCCTCGCCCGCCTCCGGGCTGCCATGCTGGAATGGTCCGAATCCGCCGAACGCCTTGACTCCGCAACTCTCATGTCCCACCTGACGTCGGTTGGACTGGCGGCGGAAGCCGCGCAGGCGCTCGCCGCAACGCCCAATCCGTTGCCGCTGTGCGCCGCGCCCGAGGCCATGCCTGCGGAAGCCGAGGAGGGCTGGTGGCATTTCTTCGGTTTGATGCATCGCAGCCGTCTCGACGAGGAAGTCGCGCAGGCCGTGCACGACTTCGAGCGGCGGCCCGACGACGTGGCGGCGCAGCGCCGGGTGATATCGTTGCGTGCCGCCCAGGAGGCCCTCAACCGGGGCGAACAAGGAATGGAAACCGATCGGTGAAGCGTCCCGGTGCCGCCCGGCCCGGTGCGATGCAATCGACCGTTTTCATCAATGGAGCTTGCTGATCGATGGCCACGAAGCCCGCCGTCCAGACCGATGCCGCCCCCGACGCCGATGTGGACACCACCCTGCTCGACGTCCAGTCGGCCGCGGTCAAGCGGCTGATCGCCAAGGGTAAGGAACGCGGCTACATCACCTTCGACGAACTCAACACCGTCCTGCCGCCGGAGCAGAACAGCTCCGAGCAGATCGAGGACGTCATGTCCAACCTGAACGAAATGGGCATCCAGGTCGTCGAGGGCGAGGAGGCCGAGGAGGGCGAGGCCCCGGTCGCCAAGGTCAAGGAGGAAGCCGAGGAAGAAGAGCCGACCGGCAACGTCGACGAGGAAAGCCTCGGCCGCACCGACGACCCGGTGCGCATGTACCTGCGCGAAATGGGCAGCGTCGAGCTGCTCTCCCGCGAGGGTGAAATCGCCATCGCCAAGCGCATTGAGGCCGGCCGCGACATGATGATCGGCGGGCTCTGCGAGAGCCCGCTCACCTTCCGCGCCATCGTCGCCTGGCACGACGCGCTGAAGGCCGGCCGCATGCTGCTGCGCGACATCGTCGACCTGGAAGCCACCCAGGGTGGCCCGGCCGTGCCGAACGGCGAGGCCGAACCGCCGCCGCCGGAGGCCGAGCCCGCCCCCTTCGAGCCCCCCGCCGGTGAGGACGACGTCGAGGAAGGCGAGGGCGCCGGGCTGTCGCTGTCGGCGCTGGAGGAAAAGCTCAAGCCCGAGGTGCTGGCCACCTTCGAGGAGATCGAGAACCTCTACAAGAAGCTGCACAAGATGCAGCAGAAGCGCCTGGAGACGATGACCTCGGGCGAGGACGTCAACGTCCGCTCCGAGCGCGCCTACGAGAAGCTGCGCGAGGAACTGGTCAGCAAGGTCGAGCAGGTCCGCCTGCACAACAACCGCATCGAGGAGCTGGTCACCCAGCTCAAGCAGCTCAACCAGCGCCTGACCGGCCTGGAAGGCCAACTGCTGCGCGGGGCCGAAAGCTGCAAGGTGGCGCGCGACGACTTCCTCAACCAGTACCGCGGCAACGAGCTCGACCCCAACTGGCTGGACAAGATCGGCCACCTGCCGGGCAAGGCCTGGAAGCTGTTCGCCGGCAAGCACGCCGACGACATCGCCCGCCTGCGCGGCCTGATCGCCGGGGTGGCGACCGATGGCAGCCTGCCGATCAGCGAATTTCGCCGCGTCTATTCCACCGTCTCGCGCGGCGAACGCGACAGCGCGCGGGCCAAGAAGGAAATGATCGAGGCCAACCTGCGGCTGGTCATTTCCATCGCCAAGAAATACACCAACCGCGGCCTGCAGTTCCTCGACCTGATCCAGGAAGGCAACATCGGGCTGATGAAGGCGGTGGACAAGTTCGAGTACCGCCGCGGCTACAAGTTCAGCACCTATGCCACCTGGTGGATTCGCCAGGCGATCACCCGCAGCATCGCCGACCAGGCGCGCACCATCCGCATCCCGGTGCACATGATCGAGACGATCAACAAGCTGGTGCGCACCTCGCGGCAGATGCTGCACGAGATCGGCCGCGAGCCGGCGCCGGAAGAACTGGCGGAAAAACTCGGCATGCCGCTCGAGAAAGTGCGGAAAGTGCTGAAGATCGCCAAGGAGCCGATCAGCCTGGAGACCCCGATCGGCGACGAGGAGGACAGCCACCTCGGCGATTTCATCGAGGACAAGAACGCCGTCATCCCGCTCGACGCGGCAATCCAGGCCAACCTGCGCGAAGCCACCACGCGGGTGCTGTCGAGCCTGACACCGCGCGAGGAACGGGTGCTGCGCATGCGCTTCGGCATCGGCATGAACACCGACCACACGCTGGAGGAGGTCGGCCAGCAGTTCAACGTGACCCGCGAGCGCATCCGGCAGATCGAGGCCAAGGCGCTTCGCAAGTTGAAACATCCCAGCCGCAGCCGCAAACTCCGCAGCTTCCTCGACGATTGAGGCTGGCATGCTCGGAGTCAGGGTGATGGAACCCACGGAACGCGTGAGTGTGGTGGTGACCTTCCTGCGCATGGACCGTGCGCCGACCACCCCGGCGCCGGCGCTGCCGCCGGGCGTGGTGGTGCGCCCGGAGCCGTACTGCAGCGAGGCGACCTACCGCTTTCTCTACAACACGGTGGGTGCCGACTATGTCTGGTGGCTGCGCCGGATCATGCCGGACCAGCAGCTCGCTGGGCTATTGCGCAACCCGGCGATATCCATCCACATCCTGTACGACGCCGCGGGGCGCACCGCCGGCTTCTACGAACTGGACGCGACCTCCTGGCCGAGCGTGAACCTCAGCTATTTCGGCCTGATGCCGCAAGCGGTGGGGCAAGGCATGGGTTTGGCGTTCCTGCGCAATTCCATCGACGAGGTCTGGGGCCGCGGCGCCCGCGCCATGACGGTCAACACCTGCACCGCCGACCATCCGCGGGCCCTGCCGACCTATCTCAAGGCAGGCTTTCGGACGGTGCGCGAATTGCGCGAGCAATGGAACGTGCCGACGCGCCTCGGCCTCGAAATTCCGGCGCGCCTGCGATTCTGATGCTGGCGGCAGCGGGTGCCTGAGTGATGCCTTTATGGGGCAGTCCCGCCCGCCGGGTGATGCGGCCGGCGGACAATTCAACTATAGAGGCAACATGATCGCAGATCCTGGTGCCACGGCCGGCGGCCGGGCCGACCTGCTGCCGGACGTAATTGTCGACGTGCGTTGTCTGCAGGACCCGAATTTCGCCGACCGGGGAATCGGCCGGCACGCCGCGGCGCTGATTGAAGGCGCTCGCGAATCACCGACATTGGCCCGCGGCGCGCGGTTGATCGCACTGCATGACCAGGCGCTGCCGCCAATTGCAGCGAACTGGCGGCGGCTGTTCGACGATCACGTCAGCACCGCCTACGCCACGACGCTGTCCGTACGCCCGGTGTGGTTTGTCGAGCTGTCGCCCATGACGCATGATCCGTTGTTCGTGGCGCGCCTGCTGAATCGTGCCGCGCCGCTGACCGCGGCGGTCGTCTACGATTTCATCCCATTCGACGACCCCGGGCGTTATCTGGCCGATGCCCGCTCGCGGATCGACCATCACGTCGCGCTGGCATGGCTGGCACGCTACGAGCTGTTGGCACCGATCTCGCAAGCTTCGGCGGATCGTCTCCGCGAATTGGTGTCCATACCAAGCCGGGATGTCGTGGTAACCGGCGCGCCGCTCGCTCCGATTTTTGAAGCGTCCGCCGGGCGACCGAAGATGGCAGCTCGCGCGCATGTGCTCGTCGCCGGAGGCGGTGACCCGCGCAAGAACGTCGAGTGCGCAGTTCGCGCGCATGCGGCCTGCGCAGCCCTGCAAACGAACGCAGTGCCGCTGGTCATTACCGGATCCTATCCGCCCTCCCAGCAAGCGGCGATGCAGGCGTTGGCTGCCCAGTCAGGCGGCGATGCCGGCCTCGTGCGGCTGGCGGGCCGCATCGACGACGCGGACCTGGCGATGCTTTACCAGCAAGCCCTGTGCGTCGTCGTCCCCTCGCTGGCAGAGGGGTTCTCACTGCCGGTGATCGAGGCGATGGCCAGCAACGTGCCGGCGGTGGCCTCGGACATTCCGGCGCACGCCGAACTGATCACCGACCGCTCGCTGCGGTTTCCGCCGCACACACCGGAGGTCCTGGCCGGAATCCTGCAGCGACTTTGGAGTGACCCGGCAGCGGCCGGGTTGGCGGTCGCTGCGCAGCGGCAGGTGTGGCCGCGATTCCAGGCAGCCGCCGTCGCCCAGCGCTTCTGGGCGGCTTTGGAGGCGCGAGCAGCGGCATCCGCGCCGCTGCCGATGGTGGCGGTCGGCCGCAAGCCGAGGGTCGCCCTGGCGACACCGTTGCCGCCCGACCGCTCCGGAGTTGCCGATTTTTCCGCCGCCAGTTGCCTGGCGCTCGGCGCCGACGTCGAACTGCACGTGTTCACCGAAACCGTTCAGCCCGTGCACCCGGCCGGGGCGGCGAGCGTGCAGCCACTTTCCGCCCTGCCATATCTCTCAGGCCAATACGATCGCGTGATCTCGGTGATCGGCAATTCGGAATTCCACCTCGGCATCTACCGTCTGCTGACACGCTATGGCAGCGCCTGCATCGCGCATGATTCGCGCATGCTGGGTTTCCACGCCGGTCTGTTCGGAACAAACCGGGCGCGCGTGGTCGCGGAGCGCGAGCTTGGCCGGCGGGTGAGCCCAGACGAACTCAATGCCTGGCTGCGCGACGAGGGGAAGCTGCCGGCCACCCTGTTCGGCGATATCGCGGCGGCATCGTGGCCGCTGTTCATGCATTCGAGCAGCAGCGCGGAGAACATCTCGCGGCGCTTTCACACGCCGGTCACCCATCTTCCGTTCGCCATCCAGCGACCCTGGGAGGCCGCGGACCTGAAACCGGCGGCGCGCGCCGAGGCACGGGCACGGCTTGGCGTCGCGCCGGACACGCTCATGATCGCGAGTTTCGGCTTCGTGCATTGGAACAAGGCCCCGGAGGACTGCATCTGGGCGATTCAGCAGTTGTCCGCCTGGGGTATCCCGGCGGCGCTGTACTTCGTCGGGTCGAATCAGATGGATATCGGCGGCCTGCGGGCGCTCGCCCAGCGGCTCGGGGTCGCCAGGCAGGTGGTGTTCAGCAGCGAATATACCGGCGAGGCCCGCTATCGCGACCATCTCCTGGCGGCGGATCTCGGCCTGCAATTGCGTACTTTCGGCAAGGGTGCACTGTCCGGCACACTCCAGGACTGCGTCAGCGCCGGCCTCGCTGCGGTCGCCAACGAGGACCTTGCCGCGGCCATCGATGCACCAGGCTATATCCGCCGGGTACCGGACGCGCTGAGCCCGGTGCTGATCGCCGAGGCACTGGCGGACCTGATCGAGGCAGGCGAACACCGCCACCGCCATGAGGCCGAGCGCACCGAGTACGTCGAGCTCCATGGGTTCCCCCGCTATGCGCGGAAGCTCTATGCGACGCTCGGACTGCAAGCCGGGATCGAGTGATCGCATGACGGCCACGGTACATCTCGACGTCACCGAACTCGTTCGCACCCCGATCCGTACGGGTATCCAGCGGGTGGAACGCGAATTGATCCGCCACTGGCCGGGCCCGTCGCAGTTGGTGCCCGTCATGGCCGGCCCCACGGGATTCCTGACCCTGCCGCGGGACGTGTTGTCCAGGCTTGTGGAAGGCACGCCGTCGCCGTTGGGCTGGTTCCATCGTCTCGTTGCGATGGCGCGGCCGTTGCGCGCCGATCCGGCCCGTCTGCGACTGCTCAATCCCGAATTGTTCTCCGATGCCGTCCGCGCGCGCCTTTACACCGACCTGATCGGTGCCGGTGTCGGTGCGGTCGGCTGGATCATCTACGATTTCTTCCCGTGGCTTTGCCCGAAGTATTTCCAGCCCGGGTCGGCCCGCCACAACATGCACTACCTCCAGGCGCTGCGAGCCGTTCCCCATGTCGCGCATATCAGCGAGCAGACCCGGCACGACTACGAGGATCGCATCATGCGAGGCCGCGGGCGTCCTGGACCGGTGATTTCGTTGGGCGCCGACGGGCTCGGGCTCGCGCAGCAGCAATTCTCGCCGCAACGCAACCGCTACGTCTCGTTCGGCACCCTCGAGCCGCGCAAGAACGTCGCCTGCCTGCTCGAAGCCTTTGCCCAGCTTTGGGCCGAGGGCTGCACCGCGGAGCTGGTGCTCGTCGGCAAGCTGCGCGAGGGAACCGAAGCCGAGGTCATGTGGCTCAACCGGCTGCGCACGGAACCTCGCCTGCGCTATTTCGGCCACGCCGACGACGCAACGCTGCGCGAAGTTCTCGCCGGCGCCCGCGCGATGGTGTTCGCGAGCGAAGCCGAGGGTTTTGGACTGCCGCCTCTCGAGGCGCTCAATGCCGGCATTCCGGTCATTGTGTCAGCACGGGTTCCAAGCATCGCAATGCTCGCGCCGGGCGGGCAAATCCGGCTGCCGAAGGTCGACGCGGCAGCCGTTGTGGCAGCGGTACGCAGCCTGCAGGACGATGCCACCGCGGCGCTGCTCTGGCGCGAAGCGGCGGCGCTGCCGACGCACTCGTGGCAGCAATTCGCCAACGAGGTAGCGGACTGGTCACTCGCGATGCCGATCTCGCCGGCCTGATCAGGGACGGCCGACACGCGGTTGCAACGCCAGGGTGAGCATGGCCGCTTCGATGCTGCGCAGCAGTTCCGCGTCGGCCGTTGCGGCAAAACTGGTGGCCGCCGCGCGGCGCTGCGCCACGATGGACTCGCGCTCCAGCAGGCGGCTGAGAAGGGAATGGAGGCGGATGGCGATTGGTAACGCCAGGGGGCGCGTGAGCGTGTAGCCGCGCACGGCAACGCGCTTGCCCAACGAACTGCGAGGTGACCCCGCCGGCCCGTCGGACGCGGCCAATGGACCATGCAACAACCCGCTCACACGACGGCTGACCCAGCGGATCACCCGGGCGAGCGGCAGCACGAGACGCAGGGAGTGCGGGGCATCGTTCCAGCGCAGGGTCTCGGCCAGCTCTGCGAGGACGGTGGTATCGTGCCCGGTCTGTGTATCACCGCCACGCAGCGCGTCGATCTCAAGTTGCGCCTGCTCCAGCGCAGCCTCGGCGCGGACGGCGCGCTCGCGAAACAATGAGACGGCATCGTTTGGCGCGCCAATCGTATCCTCCGTCATTTGTTCTCCTATCGCTGCGACCAGGCAGTACCGCACCAGCGGGGCCACCAATTGGGAACCCAGCTTAGCTGATCAACCGCGACGGGGAAAATCCGCAGCGCCACTGGCGTGGCACCGTCGGCATTGCACTGGGCAAGGCGGATGCTACCTATGTTCCACAGACTGCGACACCGCCTTCGGCGTCCGTAGGTTGTGGAGGGCACCGCGTGATTGTTTCGCTGCCTGGCCGCCGCGCCCGCACCGGCATGCCCGGCGCGGCGCTCACCCAACGCCACACCAACCCACGCCCTGGCCTGGGACCCGGCAGGTGAGGCGCATCTGGATCGACGTCGAGGACCTGTTTCAGCACGCCACCAACGTGCCGCGCCTGACCGGTATCCAACGCTTGTCCTTCGAGCTGCAACAGGCCCTGGCCGAGCGCTTCGGCACCGACGGCCCGGTGCGCTTCGTGCGTCACGATCCGCGGGGACCAGTGTTCAGCGAAATCGCCTGGGACGATGTCGCGGCGCTGTATCGCGACATGGTTGCCGTGGCGCCCGCCCCGCGCGCAGCCCCCCTGCCTCCGGTAGCCGACCGGCCGCGGCACGGTTGGCTGCGCCATGCCCTCGATCCCGCCATCGTCCGGCTGCCCCTTCCGGTTCGTGAACAGCTCTCCCGTGCCCTGGGATTTCAGCAAGCGTTCGTGCGCACCCTGGCCGGGACCGCGCGCCTGCAAGCGGCGTCCTGGGGATGCCTGGCCGGCGCCGTGCAGGTGGCGCTGCGACCGCCCCCCGGCCCTGATGAAAGCGCCGCCGCCGAGGCCACAAAGGCACGCGCCGCCGCCGAAGCCGCGGAGGCGTCGGCCGCCCCCATGTGCCCTGGCGACGTGCTGCTCGCGCTCGGGTCGCCCTGGTGGCGCAGCGATTACGCCAGCCTCATCGTGCGCACCCGCGCCCGCCATGGCGTCCGCTTCGCCCTCCTGATCTACGACATCATCCCGGTGCGTCGACCGGAATGGTTCGATGGACAATCGATCACCTCCTTCAAATCCTGGCTGGACAGCATGCTGCCGCTTGCCGATGCGCTGCTGGCCATCTCCCGCTTCACTGCGCACGATCTCGAGCGCTACGCCGCACAGCACGGAGTGGCCTTGCGTGGCCCGATCAACCCCATCCCGATCGGTTCCGGCTTCGGTGCGCCGCCTGCCGAAGCCCTGCCGTCCAGCACGCTGCCCGCTCCCGGCACCTATGTCCTGTTCGTCTCCACCATCGAGCCGCGCAAGAACCACGCATTGCTGTTTCGCGTGTGGCGCCGGCTGCTGGCGGAAATGCCATCTGCGGAGGTGCCGACCCTGGTGTTCGCCGGCCGCCGGGGCTGGCTGGTCGCCGACCTGCTGGCGCAACTGGACAATACCAGCTGGCTGGACGGCCATGTCGTCCTGGTCGAGGACCCGTCCGATGAGGATCTGACGGCGCTCTATCGCGGCTGCCTGTTCACCGTGTTCCCCTCGCTCTACGAGGGTTGGGGCCTGCCGGTCACCGAGAGCCTCGCCTTCGGCAAGCCCTGCGTGGTCGCCGCGGTGACCTCGCTGCCCGAAGCGGGTGGCGACCTGGCGCGCTATTTCGATCCCGACGACCTGCACGACGCGGTCGGCGTCATCCGTGCCGTGCTTGAGGACCGTCCGGGCCTGGCGGCGTGGGAGGCGCGGGTCCGCCGCGAGTTCCGCCCGGTGCCGTGGTCGGCCAGCGCCGAGGCCGTGCTGCGGGCGCTGGAGGTGGTCTCCACGCCGGTTGTCGCCGAAACGTGACGCCGCGCATTGCGCCGCGCCGGCCGGGTGCTAGTTTCGCCCGACCCCAATCCTGGATCGCCCGCATGCCCACCGGTTGCCGCCCGACCCTTGCATCGCCACGCCTGACCGCACGGGAGCCGGTCGCGTGACCTTCTCTCTGGCGGGCCGCTGCCCGCGCACCGGCATGCTAGGCGCAGTGGTCACCACCTCGTCCATCGCCGTCGGCTCGCGGTGCGCGCATGTGCGCGCCGGCGTCGGCGCGGCGCTCACCCAGCATCGCACCGATCCGCGCCTCGGCCCGATCATGCTGGAGCTGATGGCGCGCAGCCGCACCGCCCACCAGGCGCTCGACGCTGCCGCCGCCGGCGCCACCGACCCTGAGTGGCGCCAGCTCGCCTGCATCGACGCCGCCGGCGCCACCGCCAGCTTCTCGGGCGCTTGCGTCCGCCCCGAGCGCGGCGAGGTGCACGGACGCGACTGCGTGGCGATCGCCAACATCGTACGTACCGAAGCCGTGCCGCGCGACATGGTGCATGCATTCGAGGCGGACCCGGCCCTGCCGCTCGCCGAGCGCCTGCTGCGCGCCATCGTGGCGGGCGAGGCGGCCGGCGGCGAATTCATCCCGCTCGCCTCCGCCGCCCTGCTGGTCGCGCACCGGCACGGCTTCGCCTATGTCGACCTGCGCGTCGACTCCCACCCCACGCCATTGCAGGAACTGGCACGGCTCTGGCATGCCTATGCGCCGCTCGCCGACGATTACGTGTCGCGTGCGGTCGTTCCCGGCTACGTGCCTCCCCCCGAACCATAAGGAAGAGGACGATGCGTCGCCCCTCGATCGCGCTCGCCGCCGCCGTCGCACTTGCCGTGCCGTCGCTTGCCCAGAACGCGGGCGCCCAGCAACCCGTCCAGGGCGGCACGCTCAAGGCGGCGCTCGGCACCACGCTGGCCCAGCTCGATCCCGCGCTGAGCACCATCGGCGACGAGTACGTCTACGTCCACCTGGTGTTCAACGGCCTCACCCGCATCGACCGCGACATGACGGTGAAGCCCGACCTGGCGGAAAGCTGGACCGCCTCTGACGACCTCAAGACCTGGACCTTCCGCCTGCGCGACGACGTGACGTTCCAAAGCGGCCGCAAGCTCGACGCCGAGGACGTGGTCGCCACCATGACCCGCATCCTCGACCCCAAAACCGGCTCGCGCGGGCGTTCCAGCCTGGAAATGGTCAGCAACGTCGCCACCGTCGATCCGCGCACCGTGCGCTTCACGCTGAACATCCCCTACGCCGGCTTCCCCGACATCTTCGGCGACCGGCAGTTGCGCATCGTGCCGCGCGACCGCATCGGCGAGCTGTCCACCGCGCCGATCGGCACCGGACCCTTCATCATGCGCAGCTGGTCGCCCGGCGACCGGCTGGAGCTGGTGAAGAACCCCAACTACTTCGAGCGCGGCCTGCCGCGGCTCGACGGCGTGCAGTTGCGCATCATCCCCGAGGCGGCGGCGCGCCTGGCCGCGCTCGACTCCGGCGCGATCGACATCCTCTGGGGCCTGCCCTACGAATCCGTCGATAAGTACAAGAACAGCGCCACCGTGCGCATCGACAGCGTGCCCACCGCCACCTGGGACGGCGTGGTCCTGAACAACATCATCAAGCCGTTCGACGATGTGCGCGTGCGCCAGGCGCTGGCCGCCACCATCGACAAGGACGCACTGGTGGAGATCGTGCTGTTCGGCCAGGGCGCGCCCACCCACTCGCCGATCCCGCCCAGCCATCCCTACTACGACAGCAAGCTCGGCTACCCCGCTCCCGACATCGCCCGCGCCCGCCGCCTGCTCGCCGAGGCCGGCTACCCGAACGGCCTCGACCTCACCCTGCAGGTGCCGGAGGAGCGCGAGCAGCGCGTGCGCCTCGGCGTCGCCGTGCGCGACATGGCCAAGGCGGCCGGCTTCCGCATTTCCATCGAGCGCGTGCCGCTGGCCAGCTACACCGCCAACGTCTCCGGCAAGCAGCCGATGTATGTCGACGGCTACTTCGCGCGTCCCACCATCGACACCTCGATCTATCCGTTCTTCCATTCCAACGGATCGTGGAACGGCCAGCTCTGGCACTACCGCAATGCCCGCGTCGACGAGCTGCTCGACCTGGCCCGCCACACCAACGACGAGGCCCGCCGCACCGACATCTTCCGCGAATACCAGGCGATCATGGACCAGACCGTTCCGGGCATCATCGCCTATGCCGCGCTGCACGTGAACGGCGTGCGCAAGACGGTGCAGAACTTCCACTCCACGCCGATGCAATGGCTGGAGCTGAAGGATGTGTGGATGAGCAACTGACGGCGTCCGACGCGGAATGGCCGCCTACATCATCCGACGGCTGTTCTTCGTCGCGCTGGTTCTGGTCGCGGTTTCCATCCTCGTCTTCGCCGTCACCGCGGTGCTGCCCGGCAACGTCGCCTACCTGATCCTCGGGCCGTTCGCCAAGCCCGGGCCGGTGCATGCGCTGGAGCAGAAGCTCGGGCTCGACCAGCCGCTGGTGGTGCAGTACTGGCGCTGGGCCTGGGCCGTGCTGCACGGCGATTTCGGCCGCTCCATGCTGATGGACCGCCCGGTCTGGCCGCTGCTGCGCGACGCCATCGAGCGCTCCGCCATCCTCGCCGTCACCGCCTTCATCCTGTTCGCACTCATCGGCGTCGGGCTCGGCGTCGCCGCGGCGCTGCGGCACAACCGTCCGCTCGACCACGCGGTGTCCGTCACCACCTTCCTCGGCATTGCGGTGCCGGAATTCTTCTGGGCCATCGTGGTCATCCTGCTGTTCGCGGGCTGGCTGGGCTGGCTGCCCTCCTCCGGCTACGAGAATTTTTCCGCCGGCTTCGCCACCGCGTTTCCGTTCATGATCGCCCCGGTGATGACGCTGGTGTTCTCCCACCTCGCGCATGTCTCGCGGCTGACCCGTTCCAGCATGATCGGCGTGCTGGCCAGCCCCTACGTAACCGCGGCGCGCGCGAAGGGCCTGCCGGAGCGCGTGGTGGTGCTGCACCACGCGCTGCGCAACGCGCTGATCCCCAGCGTCACCGTGCTGGCGATGGATTTCGGCCGGCTGATGGGCGGCATCGTCGTGGTGGAAACCGTGTTCGCATGGCCCGGCCTCGGCCGCCTGCTCATCTTTTCCATCCAGAACCGCGACATCCCGACGCTGCAGGCCGCGATCCTGGTGGTCGCGGCGATCTATGCCCTGGCCAACCTCGCCGCCGACCTGATCTGCGGCCTGCTCGACAAGCGCGTGCGCGATGCCGTCGCCTAGCGCGCGCTGGCCCATGCAGTTGCGCGTCGGATTCGGCATCGTCGTGGTCATCGTGGTACTCGGCCTGCTGGCGCCGTGGATCATCCCGCATCCCTGGGACACCATTTCGATCCGCACCCGTTTCCGCCCGCCCGGCGGCGAATTCTGGCTCGGCACCGACGATTACGGCCGCGACGTGCTGAGCCGGCTGCTGATGGGCACCCGCCTGTCGCTGGCCATGGGACTCGCCGCCACCCTGGTTTCGCTCGCCTTCGGGGTGCCGATCGGCCTGGCCGCCGGCTATTTCCGCGGCCGCGTCGACGAGGCGCTGATGCGCGCCGCCGATGTGTTGATGGCGGTGCCGCCGATCATGCTGGGCCTGCTGGTGCTCGCCGTCACCCCGCCGGCGCTGTGGAAAACCGCGCTCGCCGTCGGCTTCGTGTTCATCCCGCCGATCGCCCGCGTCGCCCGCAGCGTCACCCTCGGCCTCGCCGAGGAGGAGTTCGTGCTGGCCGCGCGGGCGCGCGCGGAGAGCACCGCCTACATCCTGCTGTGCGAGATCCTGCCGAACGCCTGGCCGCCGCTGATCGTGGAGGCCAGCCTGCGCGTGACCTACGCCATCCTGCTCGGCTCGGCGCTGAGCTTCCTCGGCCTCGGCGCGCAGCCGCCGTCGTCGGACTGGGGCCTGATGATCGCCGAGGCGCGCGGCTTCATCGACCGCGCGCCCTGGATCGCGCTCGCCCCGGGCGGGGCGATGTGCCTGCTGGTGATCGGCATCAACCTGCTCGGCGACGGGCTGCGCGAGTTCCTCGACCCACGGCTGCGCGGGCGGGGCGATGCTTGAGATCGAGGGCCTGACGCTGAACTATCGCACCGGCGCCGGCCCGGTGGGCGCGCTCGCCGACGTGTCGCTGCGGCTGGAGCGCGGCCGCACCCTCGCGGTGGTAGGCGAATCCGGCTCGGGCAAGAGCACCGTCGCGCTCGCGGTGATGGGCCTGTTGCCCGCCGAGGCGACCATCGCCGCCGGCCGCGTGCTGTTCGAAGGCACCGACCTGCTGGCGCTGCCCTCCCGCGCGCGCCGCCGCCTGCGCGGCTCGCGCATGGCGCTGGTGTTCCAGGACCCGTTCTCGGTGCTCAACCCCACGCTCAGCATCGGCGCGCAGATCGGCGAGGCCGCCATTTGGCATCGCGGCCTGGCCCGCCTCGCCGCCCGCCGCCGCGCCATCGACCTGCTGCGCGAGGTGGGCATCGCCGACCCCGAAAGCGTTGCGCGCGCCTATCCGCACGAATTGTCCGGCGGCATGCGCCAGCGCGCGCTGATCGCCGGGGCGCTGGCCGGCGAGCCCGACCTGCTCATCCTCGACGAACCCACCACCGCACTCGACGTCACCATCGAGGCGCAGATCCTCGACCTGCTGCAGGACCTGCAGGCCAGGCGCGGGCTGGCGATGCTGTTCATCACCCACAACCTCGGCGTGGTGCGGCGCGTCGCCGACGACGTGGCGGTGCTGTATGCCGGCGAGGTGGTCGAGCAGTCCGCCGCCGCCGCGCTGTTCGCCGCGCCGCGCCATCCCTACACCAAGGGCCTGCTCGCCGCCTTGCCGCATGCCGCGGCCCAGGGCGAGCGGCTGGCCGCCATACCCGGCCGCCTGCCCGACCTGCGCACGCTGCCCACGGGCTGCCGGTTCGCGCCGCGCTGCCCGCTGGCGCAGCCGGACTGCGCCGCCCCGCAGGCGCTGCGCGATGGCGTG
>CAIMEK010000731.1 GCA_903839965.1 uncultured Acetobacteraceae bacterium
TCCGTTCTTTGATGTGGTGGCAGTCGTAGAGCTCCGTACCCATCCAACGGCGCCCGTGTGTTTCCGCGGCTTGATACGTGGACCCGCCGCCGCCGAAAGGATCAAAGACCATATCGCCGAGATTGGACGAAAGGAGAATGGCACGTTCGGGGATGACGAGCTTAAGCTCATTGACTCCGGGGCGCACTTTGAACTTCTTATGGCGGTTCGGTGATGTGTCTTCCCAGAAATCCGACAGGTTCAGCCCTTCCGGATTCAGCTTATCGCGGTGCCCGCCATAGTCCTTAATTTCGCCGCCGCAATGACGGCAAATGGGGATGGGAAGTCGGACATGGTTAAAAACACGCGGTGTTCCGCGCGTGTAATACAGCAGGGCGTAATGCGCGGGGTACAGCTTCCGGCCTCGCGGATAGGAACCCTTCATGGAGATCGCAATCCAATGGCGGAATAGCAGGCGCTGTTCCAAAATGGCGGCGAACTTTACGGCGATTCCCGGGATCGCGTAAATGAAGAACGCGCCGCCGGGCCTCAGCAGCCGGCACCCCTCCAAGATCCATTGCTTGCACCAGTCGTAATACTGATGCTCCGCCACTTTGTCATTGAAGGGGTTCTTGTAGTCCTTGCCGAGGTTGAAAGGCGGGTCAGCAAAAATGGTGTCAACGGTTTCCGAGCGCAGGGAGCGCATGAACGCGGTGCAATCGGCCTCAAAGAGGGCGCCGAGTGCTGTTGTCATGTACGGTTTCACCGGGCGATGGTATAGGCGCTGGCGCGGGATGGGTCAAGCTTGGCGGTTGGCGATGTCGGTTGGCGATGCACTTTGTTCACTCTGCGGTATCGAAGGTACCGCACGCGCCGACGGTTCCGCTGTCATCAAACTGTTGCCCCAACTCTTCTCGTTCCCGGGAAAAGGTACGGACACGACGCGGCGGGCGGATTTTGGTATATCACGGGCATGAATCAGACCACTTCATGGACCGCCGACCGA
This sequence comes from uncultured Acetobacteraceae bacterium, assembly GCA_903839965.1. Lineage (GTDB taxonomy): Bacteria > Pseudomonadota > Alphaproteobacteria > Acetobacterales > Acetobacteraceae > Rhodovastum. The sequence continues at coordinate 986 of CAIMEK010000731.1, forward strand.
ACGCTCCGCATCCTACGACTCTCCGCCTGCCTCGCCGGGCTCCTCGCCTTCGCCGCTTGCGGGCAGGCGGCGGACGCGCCGCCGGCCGCGCCGGTTGCGGCCAAGGAGGGACGGATCTGCGGGTTCGATCAGCCGTTCCAGTACTCCTTCCTGGGCTGGAAGGACAAGGTCAAGGTCGAGCAGGGCCGCGCAGTGTGGCACGGGCTGAAGACGCAGGGCGGAGCTGGCGTCACCGCGGCGATGAACCTGGTGGCGCGGGCCGACTGTTCGCCGGCGCTGCGCCTGCGCACGAAGCCGGGGAACACCGCCAAGTCGCTGTCCTTCCGTTTGGTCAATGGCGACGACGCCCTCGCGGCCTGGAGCTTCGCCCTGCCGGCGCCGGCGGAGGCGTTCAGCGTCGTCCTCCCCGCCAACGCCGCGCCGCTGTCCCGGCCGGACAAGGCGGAGAGCAAGACGGGCGCCGCCTTCGACCTCGCGCGGGTCAGCGGCTGGCAGTTCCTCGGCGACTGGCAGCCCGGGATCCTCGACGTCGAGATCGAAGCGGTGCTCGCAGTCGCGCCCGATCCGGCGATGCTGGCGCAGCGGCAGGCCGCCGCCCAGGCGATCGCGAAGCAGGCCAGGAAAGATGCCGACAAAGCCGCCGCGGCGGCTCAGCGCCAGGCCGCCGAACGCGAGGAGCTGGTCCGCCGCTACGCCACCCGCGGCCCGGCCTCGCCCGAGGTGGTCGCGGTATCCACCGTCGCCCCGGACATAATCGAGCTGGAGATCGAGGCGCAGCGGGTGGTCCCGTCCCGCTTCGGCAAATACGAGCCGCAGCCCGGCGACAAGAAGCGTCTGGAGAAACCGCATGCCGACCGCGCCTTCCCGATGGCCAAGCTGGTGCGCGACGGCCACGATATCGGCTGGCTGCAGGGCAAGGACCTCGACTGGTTCGAGAGCTACGAGGAACTCGCCGGCGACCCGCTGCTGGAATTTCTCGCCGAGGACCCGGCCGGCTACGCGGTCAGCTCGGCCGACGACCCGGCCTTTGCCCAGGCCCGGGCGCCGGTCGCGGTGTACCGCAAGAGCAAGCCCAGCGACTGGCAGCAACTGATGAACCGCTACCCGGCCTGCCACCGCCTCTACCTCAAGCTCGACCATGCGCTGAAACCGGGCGCCAGCTACACGGTCGCCATCGCGAAGCTCAATGTGAAAAACCCGCAGGCGACCCTGGCCTACGATAGCCGCAAGCTGCGCAGCGAGGCGGTGCACGCCGACCAGATCGGGTTCCGCCCCGACGACCCGGGCAAGCGCGCCTTCCTCTCGCTGTGGATGGGCAGCGGCGGCGGCCTGGCCTACCCGGCCGGGCTGCGGTTCTCGATCATCGACGAGGCGAGCGGCAAGGACGTGTTCACCGGCCCCCTCGAGCTCGCACTGGCCGCCGACGGCCGCGAGCTGCTCGCCGGCAAGCAGGTGCCCAACAGCAGCCGCACCGCGATCTGGCGGATGGATTTCGGTGCCCTGACCACCCCCGGCCGCTACCGCGTCCACGTCGACGGGATCGGCTGCAGCTACCCCTTCGAGATCGGCGCGGACGTGTGGCGGAAGGCCTTCCTGGTCCAGATGCGCGGCCTCTATCACGAACGCGCCGGTACCGAGCTGGGCGAGCCGTGGACCACCTTCCGCAAGCCGCGCGACTTCCATCCCGCCGACGGCACGCTGGTCACCCGCACCGCCTACGACGCGCTCAGCCACGGCGACCAAGCCTTCGCCCTGATCGCCAAGGGCGACACCGGCGAGAAGGTCGCCGACGCCTGGGGCGGCTATCACGACGCCGGCGACTGGAATCCGCGCCGGGTCTCGCACATGTCGGTGACCCTCGCCCAGCTCGAGCTGGTCGAGATGTACCCGGCGTTCTTCAACGCCCTCGACCTGCGCATCCCGCGTACCGAGGGCCTGCCCGACATCATCACCGAGGCGCTGTTCGAGATCGACTGTTTCCGCCGCCTGCAGCACCCCGACGGCGGCATCCCCTTCGGCCTCGAGACCAACGGCGATCCCCTCCCCGGCGAGGTCAGCTTCCTTTCGAGCCAGCACGTCTTCGAGCTCGCCCCGAACATGCGCGACTCGTGGTACTACGCCGCGGTCGCCGGGCGGGCCGCCAAGGTGCTCAAGCCGCTCAAACCCGAGCTGGCGGCGGTCTACCAGGACAGTGCCATCCGCGCCTTCGCCTGGGCCGAGACCGACTACGCCCGGCGCAA
>CAIMEK010000732.1 GCA_903839965.1 uncultured Acetobacteraceae bacterium
GCCGAGGGCCGTGACGCGCTCCGCGAGCTCCGCCCTGTCCGCCTCGAGGTGCCGCCGCAGGTGGGCGTCGAGGTCGCGCCGCGGGACCGCGGCGCCGCACCCGGCGCGGGGGTTTCGTTTGTTGCACCCATGCGTCAGTATCATGGCAGACGCATCATCATTTCGATCTCAATGGTTCTGATTGAAGCTAGTTTGTTGCCAACGAACATGCGCCGATCGGAATGCCGATGGATGGCCCCTCCCCGCCGGATCCCCGTCAGGTGTTCGGTTGCCGCCTTGGCTACACCGCCCGGCAGTGGCGGCGGGCCATGGACCAGCGCCTGCAGCCGTTCGGGCTGACCGAGGCCACCTGGCTGCCCCTGCTCTATGTCGCCCGCGGCCATGCGCCGATGCAGCAGAACCGGCTGGCGGACCGCCTCGGCATCGAAAGTTCTACTCTTGTCCGCCTGATCGATGCGCTCGACCACGCCGGGCTGGTCAAGCGCCAGACCTGCGGCGACCGGCGCGCCAGGACGCTGCACATCACCCCGCGCGGCCGGCTGCTGGTTGAACAGGTCGAAGCCGACGCCGACGCCGCCAGCCGGCAGATCCTTGCCGGCATCAGCGAGGCCGAACTGGCAACCGCGCTCAGCGTGTTCGAGCACATCTGCGCCGGCCTGGGCCAGGAACGCGCCCTCGAACCGGTCGCCGGGCCATGAGCAGCGAAACGGTGCAGACCTTCGGGCGAGACCTCCCCACCCGTACTGCCAGGTCGCGGGCCTCGCTGCGCCATCGCCTCGGTGCCGCCGTGGTATTGCTTCTGCTGTTGGCCGGGGGCGTGGCGGGCGCCTGGTGGGTGCGCGAGCGGCTGACCCATGTCGAGGAAAACGACGCCCGGGTGGCCGGCGAGGTCACCACCGTCGCCAGCCGGGTGGAGGGCTGGGCCGTCGCCCGGCCGGTCATGGAGGGCGACCGCGTTCGCAAAGGGCAGGTGCTGATCGAACTCGACACCCGCGACGCCCGCTTCCGCCAGGCCGCCCTGATCGCCCAACGGAGCGCGACCGAGGCGCAGATCCGCCAGACCACGATCCAGCGCGACACCATGCGCCAGACCAGCGACGCGCAGATCGCCGATGCCCGGGCCATGCTCGCCTCCTCGGAAGCGGCGGTGGAAGTGGCCACCCATTTGGCGAACATCGCCCGTTCCGACCTGGGTCGCGCCGATCCGCTGGTCGGCCGGGGCGATGTGTCCCGCGCGCAGTGGGAGCACGTCCGCAGCACGCTGCTGCAAAGCGAGGCGGCGTTGCGCCAGGCCCAGGGACAGCAGGTTTCCCGGCAGGCCGCGTTGACCCTGGCGATCGCCCAGGCCGGCCAGGTGCCGGTGCTGGAGCAGCAGATCGAGGTGCTGCGCGCCCAGCGCGACGGCCTTGCCGCGCAGGTCGACCAGGTCGGCCAGGAGATCGCCGACCGCAGCCTGCGGGCTCCCTTCGATGCCATCATCGACCGCACCTTCATCCATCCGGGCGACTACGTGCAGGTCGGCCAGTGGCTGATGATGCTGCACGACCCGAACGACGTGTGGGTGGAAGCCAACGTCAAGGAAACCGAAATCAGCCGCGTGCATGTGGGCGCCCGCGTGACGGTGTCGGTGGATGCCTATTCGGGCGTGCTGCACGGCCGCGTGCTGCGCGTCGGCACCGCGGCCACCAACCAGTTCGCCCTGCTGCCCAGTCCCAACCCCTCCGGCAACTTCACCAAGATCACCCAGCGGGTGCCGGTCCGCATCGCGATCGACAAGCCTGAGCATCCGCTGCAGCCCGGCCTGATGGTCGAGGTGTCGATCGATGTCACCGATTGAGATCTACGAGGAGCGGTTCGGCAGCGCGTATAAGTGGTACGCAACCGTTACGGTAATGCTGGCCACCATCGCCACCAGCGCCGCCATCACCATGGTCAACGTGGCGCTGCCGGACATCATGGGGGCGTTCGGCCTGGGCGAAGACCAGGTGCAGTGGATCTCCACCGGTTTCCTGGCGGCGATGACGGCGATCATGCTGCTCACCGCCTGGGCGCTGGACCGGTTGGGCTACCGGCTCTGCTTCGCGGTCGCGCTGGCGGTGTTCAGCGTCGGGTCGCTGGCCGGTGCCCTCGCCGACAGCGCGGTGACCGTGATCGTGGCGCGCGTCCTGCAGGGCATCGGCTGCGGGCTGGTCCAGCCGCTGTCCATGGTGGTGATGTCGGAGGTGTTCCCGCGCGAGCAGCGCGGCCGGGCGATGGGCATCTTCGGCATCGGCGTGGTGCTCTCCCCGGCGCTCGGGCCCACCTTCGGTGGCTGGCTGGTGGACCAGTACAGCTGGCGCTACGCCTTCATGGCGATGATCCCCCTGTGCGGGGTCGCCCTGGCGACGGCGATGGTGTTCCTGCCCGGCCGCGATCGCACGGAACGGGAGGGCGAGCCATTCGACGGCATCGGCTTCCTGCTCCTGGTCGCCTTCCTGGTGTGCCTGTTGAGCGGCCTTTCCAACGGCCAGCGCGACGGCTGGAACTCGAACCAGATCCTGGCCCTGTTCGCCGGCGCGCTCGCCTTCGGCGCCGCCTTCATCGGTTGGGAACTGGCCAACCGGACGCCGTTGCTGGACCTGCGCGTGTTCGCCAGCGGCGGCTTCTCCGCCAGTTGCATCGTGTCGTTTGCCCTCGGGGTGGGTATTTTCGGCTCCACCTATCTCGTTCCGATGTTCGTCCAGCTCGTCCAGGGCTACACGCCCACCCGTTCCGGCCTGTTGCTGATGCCGGCCGGCTTCGTGCTGGCGCTGGTGTTTCCGCTCGCCGGGCATATCAGCGACCGGGTGGCGCCCTGGCAGCCCGTGGTGGCGGGGTTGGTGATCTTCGGGGTGTCGAACTGGCTGTGCGGTGCCGCCGACGTGGACACGCCGTTCTGGCTGCTGGCCTGGTGGGTGGTGCTGGGCCGCATCGGCTCGGCGCTGATGACGCCGGCGCTGAACGCCGGCGCGTTGCGCGCGCTGCCGCCCGCGTTGCTGGCGCAAGGGTCGGGGGCAGTGAACTTCGTCCGCCAGCTCGGCGGGGCGCTGGGGGTCAACCTGATTTCGGTCTTCATCGACCGCCGCACGGCCTTTCACGGCGATGCACTGGCCCAGGCGATGACCCGCTCCGGCGGGGCGGTCAGCAATGCGTCGCGACAGCTCGGGCTGTTGCTGGCGCACTGGGGCAATCCGTTCGGCACCCGCCTGGCCGGCGGCGGCCTGCCGGCCTCGCCCGCCTTCCTGGAAACCATGCTGGAACCGCAGGCCCGGCTGCTCGCCTACCAGGACGGGTTCCTGATCGTCGCCGTGCTGTTCTTCGCCGCCGTGCTGCCAGCCCTGTTGATGCCGCGCCGGCGGCAATTCTAGGCGCGGCCGAGAAAACCCAGCACCGCTGCCGCCACCTGGGCCTGCACCAGCTCAATCGGGCAAGACGCGTCGATCACCGCGTGGCGCTGCGGTGCGGCCGCCGCCTGGGCCAGGAAGCTCTGCCGCACCCGGCGCTGGAACTCCAGGCCGAGCGACTCGAAACGGTCCTCCCCGCTTGCCTCCGCCGCCAACCGCGCCATGCCGCGCGCCAACGCCAGCTCGGGATCGACATCGAGCACCACGGTCAGGTCGGGCCACAGATCCCCTGTGGAATGGTTATGCACCATACGTATCGCCGCCGCGTCCAGCCCGCGCCCGGCCCCCTGATAGGCGAGGGTTGAACCCACATACCGGTCGGACACCACCAGCCCGCCCGCCGCCAATGCGGGCCGGATGACCCGGGCGACGTGCTGCGCCCGCGCCGCCGCGACGAGCAAAAGTTCGGCCCAGGGATCCCAGTCATGCTCGCCGCGGCCGAGCAGCAGCGAACGGATGGCCAGCCCCTCTTCGGTGCCGCCGGGCTCGCGCGTGAACAGCACGCCGCCCGGCCAATCGCGCAAGGCCTGGCCGAGATGCGCCAGCGCGCCGGTCTTGCCGCTGCCGTCACCGCCTTCCAGCGCGACGAACACGCCGCTCCGCGGCAAGGCTCAGCTTCCGGTCACGTAGTGGGTCAGCACCGCCCAGGCTCGGCCGGGCAAGCTCAGGCGCGGCACGTCGGCTCCGGCCAGCAGCGGAATTTGCAGGTCGGGAACCCCCTGCCCAGTCACCGTCAGCCGCCCCAGCGTCTTGCCGCGCATGATCGGCGCCGGAATCGGGCTGTCGTATTCCAGGGTGATCTTGGCCCGGTTGCGCCAGCCGCGCGGCATGGTCACTTCCAGGTCCCGCCCCCCCACCAGCGGCACCGTCGGCACGGTGCCGAGCCATACCGGGGCCTGCTCGACGGTATCGCCGGCGGTGAACAGGGTGACGTCCTCGAATTCGCGGAACGACCATTCCAGCAGCCGCTCGCTCTCCTCGCCACGCTGGTGCATCGAGGTCAGGCCGTTCACCACCAGCACCACCCGCCGGCCATTGCGCAGCGCGCTGGCCACCAGCCCGTAGCCGCCATCGTCGGTATGCCCGGTCTTCAGCCCGTCGGCGAGCCCCTTCTGCACCAGCGGATTGCGATTTTGCTGCTCGATGTTGTTGTATTTAAAAATTTTCTCCGAATCGTACCGATAGTATTCCGGGAAATCCTGGATCAGCCGCCGGGCCAGGATGGCGATGTCGCGCGCACTCATGCGCTGTTCGGGGTCGGGCCAGCCCGTGGAGTTGCGAAAGGTGGTATTCTGCAGGCCGAGGTCGTGCGCCTTCTGGTTCATCAGCCCGGCGAACTGCTCCTCCGAACCGGCGATCGCCTCGGCGAACACGATGCAGGCGTCGTTGCCGGACTGCACGATCACGCCGCGGATCAGGTCCTCCACCTTCACCTGGCTGCCGATCTGCACGAACATCTTCGATCCGCCCATGCGCCAGGCGCGCTCGGACACCGGCAGCTCCTGGGTGAGCTGCAGCCGGCCCGCCTTCAGCAGGCCGTAGACGATGTACATCGTCATCAACTTGGTCATCGACGACGGCGGCATGGGCACGTCGGCGTCCTTGTCGAGCAGGGTGGCGCCGGTGTTGAAGTCAAGGATGACCGCCCATTTCGCCGCGGTGTCGAGCGGGCCGATCGGCGTGGTGGCGGGGCTGCCGGTCGCGGCCGGGGTATCGGTGGAGCGGCGGGCGGTGCGCCCCGGCGCGGGCCGCGCGGCCGGGCGTTGGGCGGGTCGCGTCGGCTGTGCCGCGGCGATGCCAGGCGCACCGATGGCGACACCGGCCAGCAAAAGGCGACGGCTGAGCATGGAGTGGCTCCTTTCGCGGACGCCGGAACTCTAACGCCCGTCCACGACGATTCGGGCATCAGATACGCCGGCGCGCAGCGCACGGTCCAGCGTTGCGTCGGCCGCCGCGGTATCGCCCAGCGGGCCGATCCGCACCCGGTAAGCGGCGTCGCGCGGGGCATTGTAGTCGGTAGAAACCTGGGCCCCGAGATCGGCCAGCCGAGCCTGCATGATGGCGGCGTATTGCTGGCGGGCGAAGGTGCCGCATTCGACGTAGAGCGTGCCCGGCTCGGCCCACATCTGCCAAACCTGTTCGGGCAGGCGCAGCGGCACGCTATCCGGGGCGGCGGCTTGCGGCGTGGTCGGGGCGGACGGAAAAGCGGCGGCAACGCGCCCCCGGCCGGAGGACGTTGCCCCGGTTGGCGGCGCCAGCGTCTCTTCCTTCACCCCCGCACGCGGGGCCACCGCTACCTGCAGCGGCGCCGCCACGGCCATGCCGCTGGCAAGCTGACGGCTTTCGGCCTCCATGACCTGCACGCGCACCTGGAACGGCGTCGATTGGGAGGCGCCGAGCAGTTCGGCGGCACGACGGGTCACCGCGATCAGCCGGCCCGGATTGTCTGGACCCCGGTCGTTAACGCGCACCAGCACCGCGCGGCCGTTCTCCAGGTTGGTCACCCGCGCCAGCGCCGGCAGTTGCAACGTGCGGTGCGCGGCCGCCAGCCCCCCCTGGTCGAACGCCTCGCCATCGGCGGTGAGCCCCGCCGCGCGGTCGGCCACCACGGCCAGCCCGGCGTCGGCGTAGGTGAACTGCTCGCGCGGATACCGCCAGATGCCGCCGGCCTGATAGGGCTCGCCCACCACATAATGCGGCGACGGCTGCACCGGCGCGCCACGCGGCACGCAGCCGGCAACCGCAAGCGCCAACAGCAGGAGGGCAAGCCGGCTCAAGCGCCGATCCGGTCGGCCAGCAGGCAGATGCACAGCGCGTAATAGTCGGACGGGTTGTAGGCCCGCAGGGCGCGGAAATTGGTGGCGAACACCAGGAAAGCCTCGCCCTCCGCCCCACCCGGCAACACCACGGAGGCCGCGGCGTCGCCGGGCTGCGGCACCCGCCCGTCGAACGGATACACGCCCAGCCGCGCCCACTCGACCACCGGCTTGCGGATGGTGCGGCCGGCCTGGCTCAGGTCGAACCCACCGGGCAGGCGCACCGCCATGCCCCAGGGCTGCGTACCCTTCCACCCCTCGACAGCCAGGTTGTTGGCGGTGGAGGCAAACACGTCGGGAAAGCTGTTCCACATGTCGCGCTTGCCGTTGCCGTCGAAGTCCACGGCGTAGCGCAGGAAACTGTCCGGCATGAACTGGGTCTGGCCCATCGCGCCTGCCCAGCTTCCGACCATCTTGTCCGCCGGAATGTCGCCGGCCTGGACGATCTTCAGGCAGTCCATGAGCTGGCCACGGAAATAGGCGCCGCGACGGCCCTCCCAGGCCAGCGTCGCCACCGCCTCGATCACATTGAACCCGCCCATCTGGCGCCCGTAATCCGACTCCAATCCCCACAGGCCCACGATGATCTCGGGCGGCACCCCATAGCGGGCCTGCACCCGGCCGAGAATCTCGCGGTGAATGCCAAGCTGTTCGCGGCCGCGCTGGATGCGCGACTCGCTGACGATGCGGGTGCGGTACTGCTCCCAGGTGAGCTTCACCTCGGGCTGGTGCCTGTCCAGCTCGATGACCCGCCAGTTGATGTGCACATTGGCGAAGGCGCGGTCGAGCACGGCAGGCGAAATGCCCTTCTTGCGCGCCTCGTCCTTCACCCCGGCAATGTAACGGGCGAAACTGGCGGCCTCCTGCGGCGTGGTGACGCGGGACGGCTTCTGCGGGGCCTGCGCGAAGGCAGGACCGGCAAACAAGACTGGCGCGACAGCCAGCAAGGAACGACGGTTCAACATGCCGCGCGGTGTGCCACGACCATGGAGTCGACGGCAATCAGGAAGACCAGGGCTCCGCCCTGGCCTTCCTAACTGCGGATCAACATCATGGCCTCGATTTCGACCACGATGTTGCCGGGCAGGCTGCCCATGCCGACTGCCGAGCGGGCGGGGCGGCCTGAGTCGCCCAGCACCTCGACGAACAGGTCGGTGCAGCCGTTGATCACCTTGGGTTGCTGGGTGAAGCCGGCCGGTGCGTTCACCATGCCGAACACCTTGAGCACCGCCTCGACGCGGTCGAGCGA
>CAIMEK010000733.1 GCA_903839965.1 uncultured Acetobacteraceae bacterium
CTGGGCAAGCAACGCGACCGCTTCGGCTTCGACATCGCGCCGATGCACGACGTCTGCGCCATCGTGCCGTACGTGCAGGAAGGGCTGATCGAATATCGCCCCTGCCATGTGGACGTGGAGCTGAACGGCCGGCTGACGCGCGGCATGACGGTGTGCGACCTGCGCACGCTGACCCCGCAGGGCCGGGCGGACCGCGGCGTGGGCGAGGCCAATGCGCTGGTCGCCATCCGCACCGAGGCCCGCCCGTTGATCGATCACGTGTTGGCAACCCTGCTTTCCTATTCGTGAGGCCGCCACGGATGTCGCGCTGACCGAAGCGCAGTTCGCCGAAGACGACGAAGCCTGCGCCCCGGCCTCGCGTTTACCCGAGTGCCGACTCGCCTTCGAGGGTCACCGCGACCGCCTGCACCACCGCGGCGATGCGCACCGCGGCCTGCACCTGTTCGCGCGAAAGCCCGGCCTGCACCACCGCCCGCTCATGCGATTGCATGCACATGCCGCAGCCGTTGATGGCGGAAACCGCGAGCGACCAAAGCTCGAAATCCACCTTGTCCACGCCGGGCCTGGCCATGATGTTCATGCGCAGCCCCGCGGGCATGCGCGGATAGTCCCCGCCGAGCAGGTGAGTGAAACGATAGTAGACGTTGTTCATGCTCATGATGGCCGCGGCCGCCTTGGCCGCGTTCAGCGCCTCCGGGCCGAGTTCCGGTCCGAACTCGGCAACCAGCGCGCGGATGACCTCGGCGTTGCGCGCGGCCAGCGCGCTGGCGACAAACGTGCCGGCGCGTTGCCGCGGGGTCAACGCCGGGTCGGCGGCCAGCGAGCCGAGGTTGAGCTTCAGGTCCTTCGCGTAGTCCGGCAGGGCGGCACGCAGGGCTTCGAGCGACATGGCTTGTCCTTCCGTGAAAACTGAACTGCTCCCCCAACGCGGCGCAGGCGTCGGGGGAGGCAATTCCACACCCGGTCCGGGTCAGGCCGTGTGCTCGAACAGCGCCTGCGGCTGCAGCGTCGCTTTGCCCTTCTCCCAGTTGCACGGGCATAGCTCGTCGGTCTGCAGGGCATCCAGCACCCGCAGCACTTCCTGCGGGTTGCGGCCCACATTCAGCCCGTTCGCCGCGGCCCACTGGATGGTGCCCTCGGGATCGACGATGAAGGTGGCGCGCAACGCCACGCCGGCCGCCTTGTCGAGAATGCCGAGCGCCGTGCTCAGCTCGCGCTTGATGTCGGCCAGCATCGGGATCGGCAGGTCGTGGATGTCGGCGTTGTGCACGCGCCAGTTCAGGTGCACGAACTCGCTGTCGGTCGACACGCCGTAGACCACGGCGTCACGGTCGGCGAACTCGCCGGCCAGCTTGCCGAACGCGGCGATTTCGGTCGGGCAGATGAAGGTGAAATCCTTCGGCCAGAAAAACACGATCTTCCACTTGCCGGCATCCGACGCCTCGGAAATTTCGGTGAACGAGCCGCCGGGACCGGCCAGGCCCTCGGCGCCGGCCTTGACCGCGCTGAGATTGAAGGGGGGGAACTTGTCGCCAACGGTGAGCATGCAATTCGATCCTTTTCCTGTGGCATGTTCGAAGCTTGTGCGCAACCAATCTGGCCCTCGGGCGATAAACGTGCCAATGAATAATTTCTCTCAGTATAATCGATAAAACCGATGACGCCCCTGCCCACGCCGCAACAACTCCGCTACCTGCTGGCCCTCGTCGAGCACCAGCATTTCGGCCGCGCCGCACAGGCCTGCGCGGTCACGCAATCCACCCTGTCGGCCGGCATCCTCGCCCTGGAGCGGCAACTGGATGCCCGGTTGCTCGACCGCGATGCGGGCCGGCATGTGGTGTTCACCCCGCTCGGCCGCGACATCGCCGCCCGGGCCCGCGAGGCGTTGCGCGGCCTGGAAGCGGTCGCCGAAACCGCGGCGGCCGCGCGCGCGCCGATGAGCGGCACCTTGCGCCTGGGGGTCATCCCGACCATCGGCCCCTTCCTGCTGCCGCGGCTGATGCCGGCGCTGCGCCAGGCCTACCCGCTGCTGCGGCTCTACCTGCGCGAGGACACCACCGACCGCCTGATCGACGGCCTGAACGCCGGGCGTCTCGACCTGCTGCTGCTGGCGCTCCCCTGCGCCTCTTCGGGGGCGGACATGGTCCCGTTCGCCCGCGACGATTTCCTTGCCGCCCTGCCGGCCGGGCACCTGCTCGCCGCGCGCGCGGCGGTGCCGGCCAACGCCCTGCGGATCGAGCGTCTGCTGCTGCTGGAGGACGGGCACTGCCTGCGCGAGCAGGCGCTCGATGTCTGCGGGTTCGCGCGCGGGGAGGGGCCGGAGCGCGGTCCGTCGGAGCCCGACCGGTTCGCGGCCACCACGCTCTACACCTTGGTGCAGATGGTCGCCGGCGGGCTGGGAGTCACCTTGCTGCCGCGCATCGCGGTGCAGGCCGGCATCGTCGCCGGCACCGATCTCGTGCTGCGTCCGCTGGCCGGCGCCGGCGGCTGGCGGACGCTTGGCCTGGCCTGGCGTTCCCGCTCGCCGCGCGCCGCCGAATACCGGGCCCTGGTTCCCCTCATGGCCCGGGTCGCCGGCCAGTCCACCGAATAGCGCTCAGCAGTTCGGGCGTCCCGGCGGGCAGGTGCGGTGTTGCTCGGCCGGATGTTGCGGCGGCGGCGGAGCGACGTGCTGCGGCGGCGGCTGGAATGCCGGGGCCGCATGCGCAGGCTCGAAGTGCGGTTGCGGCGCCGGATGCGGCGGCGGGTGGAAAGCGGGTTCCGGAGCCCGCGGCGGCGCATGCAACACCGGCGCCGGCGGCGTGTGCACGGCCGGCAGCGGGGGCGGCGGCGCGTGGGGCACCAGGGCGGGCGACGACGGCGTCGGGTGCTGCAGCGTCGGGTGCAGCTCCTGGTTCGGCCGGACCAGCGCCGGGTTCACGCCCCCCGTGGGCGGTGGCAGCACGGCATGCGGCGGTTGCCCCGGTAGGATGCCGACCGCCCCCGGCCGCGTCAGGGCGGGCCCGGTCACGGCCGGAACGGGCCGTCCGGCGCCAGGCGTCGCCAGGGGCGGCAGGCCACCCGGCCGGAAGGTCGCCGCTCCCGCGGCCCCGCCAGGGCCCGGGCCACGCAAGGGAAACGATGCGTTGGCGCCGCCGGGTCGCGCCAGCACGGCGGGACCGGGCGCGATCGGCCGCGGCCCGAAGCCCGACGGAGCCGGCGCGAGCAGCACCTGGCGGGCCACCGCGGGCGTGACTCCGGGCGTCGCCTTGGTCGGTCGCACCGGCACCTGGGCCACCGGACGGGCGGCCGCCAGCATCTGCGGCGTCATGCCCTGCCAATGCCCGGCGAAGCGTGGATCGCCGGCCACCCCACCCGGCCGGCCGAAGCTGCCGGCGCCGCGGTTGATGAACCCATTGGTGGTGTTGAAATTCATGGTGGCGACGTGCGGCCCGTTGAGGCGGCCGAAATAGCCGGAACTGGCGCGGTACCATGGCCGGTACGGCTCGCGGGGTCCCAACGGGATCCATCCGACCGCGGCGCCGATGGCAAGCCCAACCGCCGCCCCGGCGGCCACGTCCACCCAGTTCACCAGCGCGGGCGCATAGACCGGCGGCCCATAATAGGGGCCGGGCTCCACTCCCGGCACCCAGCCCCAGCGGCCGTGGTACCGGGCCCAGCGGCCATAATGGAATGGCGCGAACCCCCAGGGCGCGGCGTCGACCCAGGTCCATCCCCAGGGCGATACCCACACCCAGCGGCCGTCGCGGTAAGGCACCCAGTCCTGGGCCACCGGCGGATACCACACCGGCCCGGCTTCCGGCTCCTGCGCCCACTCGCCGGTGGCGAGCAGCGGCTCGGACCCGGTCATCTGCACGACCGCCGGCGGCGGCGCCATGGCAGCGGCCACCCGCGGGGGACGCTCGCGGGCGATCTGCGCGTCCAGGAACGGGTCGGCAACCCGCGGGCCGATGCTTCCCGCGAACGGCTCGCCGCCGTTGATCGTGGCGGTCTGCCCGGCGCCGACCGTCAGCGACAGGCCTTCCGCGTAGACCTGCGCCGTTCCTTCGACCGTCGTCACCTGCGTTGGCGCCGTCGCATCGCCGGCGATGACCAGATAGCGCCCGGCCGCGGCGATGCTGACCGTGCCGCGCGGCGTGCGCAGCGTGAGCGTGTCGCCCGGCGCCGGGTCGCGCAAGCGCAGGTAAAGTCGGCCCTGCGGGAGCGTTCCGGCCAGCTCGTGGTCGTCCAGGCGGTCGAAGTCGAACTCGGTCGCGCCATCGAGGGTGAGGCGGCTCGGGCCGACTTCGATATCGGCGTTGGCCTGCGGCTCGGTCCAGATCGAATTGCCCGAGGTGAGCGGATAGTTTGCCGTGGCGGGATCCCAGTGGTCCGCGTCGGCGGTGCGGAACGACACCGTTCCGGTGATCAGCGCCAGCCGGCCCACGCGGGCGGGCGGGTCGCCCTGCGAGGGGGCGGTGGGAGCGCCCTGGGGCGGTGGCGCGGGCTGGGCGGCGGCGAAGCGGGGCGGCGTTGTCCCGAGCAGCAGGGCGGCGATCGCCACGCCAGCGGAGAGGCGGAACAGGATGGGGGTGCTGAACATCACGCCGACGCCTCGGAAATGGTTTAACGGATCGTGACCCCGTAACATGGCGGAAGAACGACCGTTTTGCGGTCACGTTTCGGCGTGGCTTATATATTCGGACGCCGCCGCCACGTTGAGTTCATCAAAACGCCGCAGTCTCAGCGTTGTATGATACGCGAAATAGGAGGACGGAGCCCATGTTCGCCGCGCGCACACTCCGACCATCATCCGGCCGCCGCCTGCTGTTGCCGTTTGCCGCCCTGGCGGTGCTCGCGCTCGGCGGTTGCGTCTACGACCCGGGCGCCTACGGCGGCTATGCCGGCGGTTATGCCCCCGGCTACTATGCGCCCGGCTACTATGCTCCCGGCTATGCCTATGCCCCGCCGGTGGTGGGCGGCGTCATCATCGGCGGCGGTGGCGGCTGTTGCTGGGGCGGGGGCGGCCGCGGCTGGGGCGGCGGTGGCCATTGGGGTGGGGGCGGCGGCGGCTGGCACCGCTGAGCAAACCTCTTCCGCGCCCGCAGGCGGCGGTTTCGATCCCCCGGAAACTTTGCCGCCGCAGCAGGTCCCGCCCGCCGCTGCGGGTCGTCGGATAAGCCAAAGGCCCAGGGGGTCGCCCCCCCGGGCCTTCGCCATGCACTCTTAGAGGCTTGCGATCAGCGGCCGAGCGCCTTGTTGATTTCCTCGGTCATCTTCTTCGCGTCGCCGAACAGCATCATGGTGTTGGGACGGAAGAACAGTTCGTTCTGCACGCCCGCATACCCGGAAGCCATCGACCGCTTGATGAACAGCACGGTGCCGGCCTTCTCGACGTCGAGGATCGGCATGCCGTAGATCGCCGAGGTCTTGTCGGTCTTGGCGGCCGGGTTGGTGACGTCGTTGGCGCCGATCACGTAGGCCACTTCGGCGGTGCTGAACTCGTTGTTGATGTCCTCGAGTTCGAACACCTCGTCGTACGGCACGTTCGCCTCGGCCAGCAGCAC
>CAIMEK010000734.1 GCA_903839965.1 uncultured Acetobacteraceae bacterium
CCTTCGGCGGCGACTGCTACGCCTACGGGCTGCTGGCGCTCGGGCAGATCGACATCGTCGCCGAGGCGGACCTGAAGCTCTGGGACTGGACGGCCCTGGCCCCGGTGATCGAGGGCGCCGGCGGACGGATGACGGACTGGAACGGGCGGAAGCTGCGCCCGGGTGGCGATGGGCGGGTGCTGGCGGTGGGCGATCCGGCGTTGCTGTCGCAGGCCGTGCGCCTGCTCGCCGGCCCGCCCCCGGGCGCTTGACCCGGGGGTGACCACCCTCCGCCGCCTGGCGTTATCGGGTTGGGGTTGCCAGGGAGGACCACCATGCGCCGCATTGCCCTGATCCTGGGCCTGTTCGTCGCTGCCGTCGGCGCGGCGCGGGCGGAAGAGCCCACCGGCACGCCCGCGCTGTCGCTGCTCGGCAAGCCGGCGCTGCCGCCGGATTTCACCCATTTCCCCTGGACCCGCCCGGACGCGCCGAAAGGCGGCGAGGTGGCGCTCAGCACCATCGGCACGTTCGACAACTTCAACCCGTTCATCGTGCGCGGCCAGGCCGCGGCCCAGACGATACGGGTGTTCGACACGCTGCTAGCCCGCAACGACGACGAGGCGGAGGTGGAATACGGTCGCCTCGCCGGCGCCGTCTCGGTGCCGCCCGACCATATGAGCGTGACCTTCGACATCCGCCCGGACGCGCGCTTCAGCGACGGCACCCCGGTAACCGCCGAAGACGTGGCCTGGAGCTTCGACACGCTGCGCGCCAAAGGACGGCCGCTGTACCGGCAGTACTACGCCGGCGTGGTCGAGGCGGTGGTGGAAGGGCCGCGCCGAATCACCTTCCGCTTCCACTCCAACGCCAGCCGCGAGCTGCCGATGATCCTCGGCGAAGTGCCTGTCCTGCCGAAGCACTGGTGGCAGGGCCGCGATTTCGAGCGTCCGCTGACCGACCCGCCGGTGGGCTCCGGCCCGTACCGCGTCGGCCATTTCGAGTTCGGCCGCTCGATCACGCTGGAACGCGTGCCCGACTGGTGGGCGCAGAACCTGCCGACGGCGAAGGGACGTTACAACTTCGACCGCATACGCACCGAATATTTCCGCGACAGCACGGTGGCAATGGAGGCGTTCAAGGCCGGGCAGGTCGACTACCGCAGCGAGAACGTGGCCAAGGACTGGGCCACCGGCTACGACTTCCCCGCGGTGATGAAGGGCTGGGTGCGCAAGGAGGAAGTGCGCCACCACCTGCCCACCGGCATGCAGGGCTGGGCGATGAACACCCGCCGCCCGCTGTTCAAGGACCGCCGCGTGCGCGAGGCGCTGGCGCTGGCCTACGATTTCGAGTGGGCCAACAAGAACCTGTTCTACGGCGCCTACACGCGCACCGAGAGCTACTTCGCCAACAGCGACCTGGCCTCCTCGGGCCTGCCGGAGGAGGCCGAGCTGTCGCTGCTGGAACGCTGGCGCGACAAGTTGCCGGTCGAGCTGTTCAGCAAACCCTACAAGCTTCCGGTCACCGACGGCTCCGGCAACAACCGCGAGACCCTGCTGCGCGCGCTGGCGCTGCTGCGCCAGGCCGGCTGGGACGTGAAGAACCGCGTGCTGGTGGATGCTGCCGGGCAGCCCTGCAGCTTCGAGATCCTGCTCAACGACCCCAGCCTGGAGCGGGTGGCGCTGCCCTATCGGCAATGGCTGGCCCGACTGGGCATCGACGCCCATGTGCGCACCGTGGACGCGGCGCAGTACCAGAACCGGCTGGACAACTACGACTTCGACATGATGATGACGGTGATCGGCGAGTCCGACAGCCCCGGCAACGAGCAGACCGGGCTGTGGACCTGCGCGGCGGCCAGGCTGGAAGGCGGCGACAACCTGATGGGCGTGTGCGACCCGGTGGTGGACGCGCTGGTGCCGCTGGTGGTGAACGCGCCCGACCGCGACGCGCTGCTGACCGCGACCCACGCGCTCGACCGGGTGCTGCTGTGGGGCTGGTACATGGCGCCGAACTGGTACCGCCAGAGCATCAACATCGCCTACTGGGACCGCTTCGGCCGGCCGGGCGTGCCGGTGCGGCCCGGCGTGATTTTCGATTCCTGGTGGCTGGACGCGCAGAAATCCGCAACCCTCGACGCGGCCCGGCGCGGCAACTGATGGGCGCCTACTTCCTCCGCCGCCTGCTGCTGGTAATCCCGACGCTGTTCGGCATCATCGCCATCAATTTCGTGGTCGTGCAGTTCGCGCCCGGCGGGCCGGTGGAGCAGATGATCGCGGAATTGCGCGGCCGTGGCGGGGAGGCCATCGGGCGGGTCAGCGGCCCTTCCGGCGCCGAGGCGGCCACGCCTTTCAGTTCCAGCGAAGGGCTTTATCGCGGCGCACGCGGGCTGGACCCGCACACGGTGGACGAAATCCGCCGCATGTTCGGCTTCGACAAGCCGCCGCTCGAGCGCTTCGGGCTGATGCTGCGCGACTACATCACCTTCGATTTCGGCCGCAGCTTCTTCCTCGACCAGCCCGTGCTGGCGCTGATCGGGCAGAAGCTGCCGGTGTCGGTGTCGCTCGGGCTGTGGTCGACGCTGCTGGTGTATTTCGTTTCCATTCCGCTCGGCATCGCCAAGGCGGTGCGCGACGGCTCGCGCTTCGACGTCGCCACCTCCGGCGTGGTGCTGGTGGGCTATGCGGTGCCGGGCTTCCTGTTCGCCATCCTGCTGGTGGTGCTGTTCGCCGGCGGCAGTTTCCTGCAGATCTTTCCCCTGCGCGGCCTGACCAGCCCCGGCGCGTCGGGCTGGAGCTGGGGGGCGCGGATAATCGACTACCTGTGGCACATGGTGCTGCCGACCGTGGCGCTGGTGGTGGGCGGCTTCGCCGGGCTCACCATGCTGACCAAGAACTGCTTCCTGGAGGAAATCCGCAAGCAGTACACCGTCACCGCCCGGGCCAAGGGGGCGAGCGAGCAGCGCGTGCTGTACCGCCACGTGTTCCGCAACGCCATGCTGCTGATCATCGCCGGCTTCCCCGCCGCGTTCATCGGCATCCTGTTCTCCTCGGCGCTGCTGGTGGAGATCATCTTCTCGCTCAACGGGCTGGGGCTGCTGGGCTTCGAGTCGGCGATCAGGCGCGACTATCCGGTGATGTTCGGCACGCTCTACATCTTCACGCTGCTCGGCCTGCTGATGCAGATCGTGGGCGACCTGCTCTACACCGTGGTCGACCCGCGCATCGATTTCGAGGCGCGGCGGTGAACGCACCCGATTAGGCCGATGGCGCTCACCCCCCTTACCCGCCGCCGCCTCGCGGTGTTCCGCGCCCACAAGCGCGGCTTCTGGGCGCTGTGGCTCTTCCTCTCCCTGTTCGGGCTGTCGCTGTTCGCCGAGTTCCTCGCCAACGACCGGCCGCTGCTGATCCGCTTCGAGGGGCACTGGTACGTGCCGGTGCTCGTCGACTACAGCGAGGACACCTTCGGCGCCGGCTTCATGCCCACCGAGGCCGACTACAGCGAACCCGATGTCGAGGCCGCCATCCGCGCCGAGGGCTGGATGATCTGGCCGCCCATCCCCTACCGCTACAACACCATCGTCAAGAACCTGCCGGTGCCCGCCCCGGCGCCGCCGTCGTGGCACAACCTGCTGGGCACCGACGACCAGGCGCGCGACGTGCTGGCGCGGGTGATCTACGGCTTCCGCCTCTCGGTGCTGTTCGGCTTCACGCTCACCGTGATCTCCTCGGCGGTCGGCGTCGCCGCCGGCGCGGTGCAGGGCTTCTACGGCGGTCGCATCGACCTGTTCTTCCAGCGCTTCATCGAGATCTGGTCGGGCATGCCGCAACTCTATCTGCTCATCATCCTGGGCAGCGTGATCACCCCGAGCTTCTGGATCCTGCTGGTCTTCCTGCTGCTGTTCTCGTGGATGACGCTCACCGGCGTGGTGCGCGCCGAGTTCCTGCGCGGCCGCAACCTCGACTACGTGCGCGCCGCCCGCGCGCTCGGCGTGTCGGACGCGGCGGTGATGTGGCGCCACATCCTGCCGAACGCCATGGTGGCGACGCTGACCTTCCTGCCGTTCACGCTGTCGGGCTCGGTGACCATTCTGTCCTCGCTCGACTTCCTCGGCTTCGGCCTGCCACCCGGCGCGCCCTCGCTCGGCGAACTGGTGGCGCAGGGCAAGAACAACCTGCAGGCGCCCTGGCTCGGCATCTCCGCCTTCTGCGTGCTCGGCGGCATGCTGACGCTGCTGGTGTTCATCGGCGAGGCGGTGCGCGACGCCTTCGATCCGCGGCGGACTTCCGTATGAGCCTGGTCACCGTCGAGCACCTCACCGTTGCCTTCGGCGCCCGCCGCGTGGTCGACGACGTCGGCTTCTCGCTCGATCGCGGCGAAACCCTCGCGCTGGTCGGCGAAAGCGGCTCGGGGAAATCGCTCACCGCGCTGTCGCTGATGCAGTTGCTGCCGCCCGGGGCGGCCTGTTCGGGCCGCGTGGTACTCGCCGGCACCGCGGTGATCGGCGCGCCGGAACACAAGCTGCAGGCGCTGCGCGGCGTGGCCGCCGGCATGGTGTTCCAGGAGCCGATGAACAGCCTGAACCCGCTGGCGCGCATCGGCCGCCAGGTGGCCGAGGCGATCAGCCTGCACCGCGCGCTCTCCCCTCCCGCGCTGCGCGCGCGCGTCATCGACGTGCTGTCGCAATGCGGCTTCCCCGACGCTGAGAACAGGCTGGAAGCCTTCCCGCACCAGCTCTCCGGCGGCCAGCGCCAACGCGTGATGATCGCCATGGCGCTGGCCAACGACCCGGCGCTGCTGATCGCCGACGAGCCCACCACCGCGCTCGACGTGACCATCCAGGCGCAGATCCTCAAGCTGCTGGCCGACCAGAAGGCGGCGCGCGGCCTGGCCCTGCTGCTGATCAGCCACGACCTGTCGATCGTGCGCCGCTACGCCGACAAGGTCTGCGTCATGCAGGCCGGCCGCGTGGTCGAAGCCGGACAGGTCACGCAGGTGTTCAGCGTCCCGCAACATCCCTACACCTGCGCGCTGCTGGCCGCCGAGCCGCGCGGAGCGCCGCGCCCGCTGCCCAGCGACGCCGAAACGCTGATAGAGGCGCACGGCCTGCGCGTGCACTTCCCCATCCGCCGCGGCGTGCTGCGCCGCACCGTCGGCCACGTGAAGGCGCTGGACGGGCTCGACATCACCGTGCGCGCCGGCGAGACGGTGGGGCTGGTGGGCGAAAGCGGCTCCGGCAAGTCGACCACCGGCTACGCGCTGCTGCGCCTGCAGGAAGCGCAGGGCAGCATCAGCTTCCGCGGCCAGGACCTGGCCACGCTGGACAAGCGGGCGCTGCGACGGTTGCGCGCCGGCATGCAGATCGTCTTCCAGGACCCGTTCGGCAGCCTGTCGCCGCGGCTGACCGTGGGCGAAATCGTCGCCGAGGGGCTCTCGGTGCACGCCCCCGGGCTCAGCCGCGCCGAGCGCGAGGCGCGCGTCGCCGAGCAACTGGAAGAGGTCGGGCTGCCCGCGGATTGCGCCGACCGCTACCCGCACGAGTTCAGCGGCGGCCAGCGCCAACGCATCGCGGTGGCCCGCGCCATGGTGCTGAAACCGCGCTTCGTGGTGCTCGACGAACCGACCAGCGCCCTCGACATGAGCGTGCAGGCGCAGATCGTCGAACTGCTGCGCCGCCTCCAACAGGACCACGCGCTCGGCTACCTGTTCATCAGCCACGACCTGCGCGTGGTGCGCGCGCTGGCGCACCGGGTGGTGGTGCTGCGCCAGGGCGTGGTGGTGGAGCAAGGTCCGGCGGCGCAGGTATTCTCCCGGCCCCGCCACGAATACACCCGCGCCCTGATGGCCGCCGCGTTCACCCTGGAGGCGGACGAGAGCGGCGTGGTGCAGTCGTGACGCCACCTCCGGGCGGCACCAACAAGCCAGCCGGCGCGCGATACCAGCGTGGTTGGTCTATGCTGGCCGTTCCAGGTTTAACTGCATCAGCACGGAACACCCGGTCATGATCCAGCATATCGGCATCGTTGGCTGCTCCGCCGAAGGCGCGGCGCTTTGCTATCGGACCATCTGCACCGAGGGCGAGCAGTTGCTCGGCAAGCACGCCCATCCCGAGGTGTCGATGCACACGCCCTCGCTCGCGGACTACGAGAAATGCTTCGACCGCGACGACTGGCAGGGCGTGGGCGACCTGATGCTGGCGTCCGCGGAAAAACTCGCGAGCATCGGCGCGGATTTCCTGATCTGTCCGGACAACACCATCCACCAGGCGCTGCCCTTCATCGCGGCGCGGTCGCCGCTGCCCTGGCTGCACATCGCCGATGTGGTGGTCGCGCAGGCCGTGGCGCGCGGCTATCGGCGCCTTGGCCTGACCGGAACGCGCTGGCTGGTCGAGAGCGACGTCTACCCGGGGCGCATCGCGGCGCAGGGGCTTGAATGCGTCCGCCCCGACGCCGGCGAGCGCGAGGAAATCCACCGCATCATCATGGACGAGTTGGTGTGCGGCGTGTTCCGGCCCGAGGCGGTTATCGCGTTCCAGCGCATCATTGCGCGGCTGGCGGAAGCGGGGTGCGATGCGGTCATCCTGGGCTGCACCGAGATCCCACTGATCATCAGCGACGCCAACTCGTCGCTGCCGACGCTGGACTCCACCCGCCTGTTGGCCCGCGCCGCGCTACGCCGCGCAGCGTAACGGGTTCAAAGGGCCTCCCGGCCCTTGGCGGGGTCGAGGGGCAGCCCCCTCGCCTTACTTCTGCTGAGCCGGAACGACGCGCCCGTCGCGCAGCGTGACGGTGCGATCCATCCGCGCCGCCAGTTCCGGATTATGCGTGGCGATCAGCGCCGCCACCCCCTGTGCCCGCACCGCGTGCAGCAATTCGTTGAACACCGCGGCGGCGGTGGCCACGTCGAGATTGCCGGTGGGTTCGTCGGCCAGCAGCACCGGTGGCGCGTTGGCCATGGCGCGGGCGATCGCCACCCGTTGCTGCTCACCACCCGAGAGTTTGCCGGGCGCGTGGTCCACGCGGTCGCCCAGCCCGAACGCCTCCAGCAGCGTTCGCGCACGCTGCCGCGCCGCGTCGCGCGGCTTGCCGGCGATCATCTGCGGCAGCACCACGTTCTCCAGCGCGGTGAACTCGCCGAGCAGATGGTGGAACTGGTAGACGAAGCCGATGCTGTCGCGGCGGATGGCGGTGCGGTCGTTATCGCCCAGCGCGCCGGCGTCGCGGCCGGCGACGATGACGTGGCCGCCGTCCGGTTTTTCCAGCAACCCGGCGAGATGCAGCAGGGTGGACTTGCCGGCGCCGGAGGGCGCCACCAGGGCGACGATCTCGCCGGCCTGCATCACCAGGTCGGCACCGCGCAACACCGCCAGCGTGCCGCCGCCGCTGCGGAAGGTGCGCACCACGCCGCGCAGTTCGAGCGGGGGCGTGTCATTCATTGCGCAGCGCCTCGATCGGGTCGGTGCGCGCCGCCCGCCAGCTCGGGTACAGCGTCGCCAGCAGCGACAGCACCAGCGCCATGCCGATCACCTGCGCCACTTCCTGCCATTGCACCACGGCCGGCAGGCGGGAGAGGAAATAGACCTCGGGGCTGAACAGGTTGGTGCCGGTGAGGCTTTCCAGCCAATGGCGGATGGTTTCGATGTTCAGGCAGAAGACGATGCCGAGCAGCGCGCCGGTGAGCGTTCCGGCCACCCCCACGCTGGCGCCGCAGAGCAGGAAGATGCGCATGATCGAGCCCTGCCCCGCGCCGAGCGTGCGCAGCACCGCGATGTCGCGCGTCTTGTCCTTCACCATCATGATCAGCGAGGAGACGATGTTGAACGCCGCCACCAGGATGATGAGGGTGAGGATGAGGAACATGACGTTGCGCTCGACCTCGACAGCGGCGAAGAAGCTGTTGTTGGTCTGCGTCCAGTCGATCACCCGCACGGGCTGCCCGACGAGTGCGGCGCGCAGAGCGCGGTTCGTGTCCTGCACGCGGTCCGGATCGGTGGTGATCACCTCGATCTGGGTGGCGGCGTCCGGCACGCGGAAGAACACCTGCGCGGCCGGCAGCGGCAGGAACACGAAGCCGGTGTCGGCCTCGTTGAAGCCGACCTGGAAGATCGCCACCACCTTGTAGGCGCGGATGCGCGGGATGTTGCCCACCACGGTCGCCTGGCCCTGCGGCGAGATGAGCTGCAGGCGGCTGCCGATGGTCAGGCCGAGGCGCTGCGCCAGGCCGACGCCGATGGCCGTGGCGTCGTCGCCCTGGAAGTTGTCGAGCGAGCCGGCCAGAATGTGGTCGGCGACCACGTGGAGGTTGCGCAGGTCGGCCTGCCGCACGCCGCGCACCAGGCCGCCGAGATAGGCGCCGCCGCGCTCGGTGGTGAGCCCGACCTGGCCCTCCACCACCGGCAACGCCTCGACCACGCCGGGCACCGCCTTGATGCGTGCGGTCAGCGCCTCGAAGCCGGTCAGCGGCGCGCCGGCGGCGTAGACGCCGAGATGCCCGTTGAGGCCGAGGATGCGGTCCATCAGTTCGATGCGGAAGCCGTTCATCACGCTCATGACGATGATGAGCGTGGCCACGCCAAGCGCGATGCCGACGAGGGAGAAGACGGCGATCACGGAGACGAAACGTTCTCCCTTGCGGGCCCGCAGGTAGCGCCCGGCGATGGCGCGCTCGAAGGGAGTGAACATCCGCGCGCCCGGTCAGCCCAGGCGCTGGAGGGCGTCGGCGACGGTGACGTCGGAGCGCTCGCCGGTGGCGCGGCGCTTGAGTTCGATCCGGCCGGCGGCGGCGCCGCGCGGGCCGACGACGATCTGCCAGGGATGGCCCATCAGGTCGGCGTCGGCGAACTTCACGCCGGCGCGGTCGGGGCGGTCGTCGTACAGCACGTCGGCGCCGACATGATGGTAGATTTCCTCGCAGATGGCGTCGCAGGCGGCGTCGCCGGACTTGAGGTTGATCAGGGCGGCCTTCCACGGGGCGATGCTGTCCGGCCAGATGATGCCCTGCTCGTCGTGCGAGGCCTCGATGACGGCGCCGACCAGGCGGGAAACGCCGATGCCGTAGCTGCCCATGTGCGGCACCACGGGCTTGCCGTCCGCCCCGGCGATCGTCAGGCCCATGGGCTCGCTGTACTTGGTGCCGAAATAGAAGATGTGGCCGACCTCGATGCCGCGGCCTTCGCGTTTGTCGGCGACGCCTTCCCACAGGGCCGCGTCGTGCTTTTCGTCGGTGGCGGCGTAGGGGGTGGTCAGGCGCTGGTAGAAACGGGCGAGGTCGGAGGGCGAGTCGAAGGAGAATTCGCCGGAGGCGGGGTCGATCTGTTCGAAGGCGGCGTCGTAGTACACCTGGCTCTCGCCGGTGGGGGCGAGGATGATGAATTCGTGGCTGAGGTTGCCGCCGATCGGGCCGGTGTCGGCAAGCATCGGGATGGCCTTCAGGCCGAGGCGCTGGAAGGTGCGCATGTAGGCCAGCATCATCTTGCGGTACGACACCACCGCGCCTTCGTAGTCGAGGTCGAAGGAATAGGCGTCCTTCATGAGGAACTCGCGGCCGCGCATGACGCCGAAGCGCGGGCGCACCTCGTCGCGGAACTTCCATTGCACGTGGTAAAGGTTTTGCGGCAGTTCGCGGTACGACTTGACCGACTGGCGGAACAGGTCGGTGATCATTTCCTCATTGGTCGGGCCGTACAGCATCTCGCGGTCGTGGCGGTCGCGGATGCGCAGCATTTCGGGGCCGTAAGCGTCGTAGCGGCCGCTCTGGCGCCACAACTCGGCGGACTGGATCGTGGGCATCAGGATTTCCTGCGCCCCGGAGGCGTCCTGTTCCTCGCGCACGATGCGGGTGATGTTCTGCAGCACCCGCCAGCCCGCCGGCAGCCAGGCGTAGATGCCGGCGGCGGTTTGCCTGATCAGGCCGGCCCGCAGCATCAGCCGATGCGAGGCGATCTGCGCCTCGGCGGGGGTTTCCTTGAGAGTCGGCACGAAGCTGCGGGACAAGCGCATGGGCGGGAAATCCATAAGACTGTGGATGGCGCGGCGGACCCTAACGGGGGAATCGGCACATCGCCAGAGCCGGTATTTGGTTGCCGGCGAGTCGATTTTGGCGAATTTCACCCGGCCCTAAGCAACGAGAACGTTTTGTGCGCTGCACAAGCTTTCCGCGCAATAAACTTCTCGTCGATTCGGCGTTTTTCTCGAATGAAAGCACGTGACAGAGAGGCGACACTTGGCATACAAAGAAAAAAGGCCCGCCGCGCAAAGCGCAGCGGGCCAAGTTTAGGGAGGAAACGCCAGTCACACGGCAG
>CAIMEK010000735.1 GCA_903839965.1 uncultured Acetobacteraceae bacterium
CCGGCGGGCAGGCTGCCCGTAACGAAAAAAAGTCAGCAACGCTCCGAGGAAACTTGTCGTCATCCGCCCCCCAGGCTCCCGCCGACCTACCGCGTCGCAGCTACCTCGACATCGCCGACCGGCTGCGCGCCCTGCTGCTGGCCGACGGCTACCACGCGGGCGACCGCATTCCGCCCGAAAGCGCGCTGCTGCCGCGCATCGGCGTCGGCCGCCCGCTGCTGCGCGAGGCGCTGGTCGCGCTGCAGACCATCGGCTGGCTGGAAGTGCGCAGCGGCGCCGGCATGTACCTGCGCGACGCCGCGGCCTCGATGGAGCGGGATCACCTGCCCGACCTCGGCCCCAGCCCGGTCGAACAGTTCGACAGCCGCATCCTGGTGGAATGTCACCTGGCCAAGCGCGCCGCCGCGGTGATCACGCGCGAGGAAGTGGACGGCCTGGAAGCTCTGGTCGACCGCATGGAGGCGAACTACCCGTACGACGACCACGCGCTCGGCCGCGCGTTCCTGCTCGGCGTCGCCCGCGCCTCGCGCCTGAAGCTGCTGCCCGCCGTGGTGGAAGCCCTGCTCGACATGCGCGAAGGCAGCATGTGGAACACGCTGCGCGAGCGCCTGCTGCGCCCCGAACACTACCAGCGCGCCATCGCCGACCGCCGCGGCATCATCGCCGCGCTGCGCGCCGCCGACGGGCATGCCGCCAGCACCATCATGGCCGGCATGCTGCAGCGCATGCGCGCGGTGTATTTCGAAACCCAACTCGACGACGCCCGCACGTCCGACAGCGCGAGCCTGCCGTGACCGCCATGTTCAGCCCCCTGCAAAGCAGGCGCGTCTACGAACGCGTGGCGTCGCACATCCGCGAGATGATCGAGCGCGGCGAACTGCGCCCCGGCGACCGCCTGCCCGCCGAGCGCGACCTCGCCGCCCGCTTCGGCGTCAGCCGACCCAGTGTGCGCGAGGCGTTGATCGTGCTGGAGACCGCCGGGCTGATCGACGTGCGCGCCGGCGACGCCACCTACGTCACCGCGCGCCGCCTCGGCGAGATCTGCATTCCGCTCGATGCGCTCGACGCGCTTTCCTGCGGCGCGCTCGAACAACTGCAAGCCAGCACGCTGCTGGAAGTGGAGCTGGCCGGCAACGCGGCGCTGCGCAACGACCGCGCCGACCTGGCGCCGCTCGCCGCCCTGCTCGATGCGCCGCCGCAACCGCGCGACGCGGCGGCGTTTCCCGCCCCGTCGACCCGCGCCTTCCACGCAGCGGTGGCCAACGAGGCGGGCAATTTCCTGCTCGCCTCCCTGGCGATCGGCCTGTGGCAGATGCGCAGCGGGCGGGCATGGGAGCCGCACCGGCGGGCGCTGCTCGCGCTGGATGCGGACATGCCCTCGTTGGCCGAACGGCGCCGCCTGCTGGGCGCGCTGCAGGCCGGCAGCCGGCGCGACGCCCGCGCCGCGATGGCCCGGCTGCACCTGCGCATGCGCGACCTGCTGTTCGGCTGATCGGGACAGGCGATGGTCGAGAAACAAACATCAGTCGAGACAAGGGAGAGCTTCATGCCACGCCATTCCAGTGCTGGCTACAAGATCGCGTCCATCGAGTGCCTGCCCGTCACCATCCCGATCGAGGCGCCGATCCTCACCTGCTACGGCTCGCTCGCGGTGTATTCGCGCAACGTCATCAAGGTGACCACCGAAAGCGGCCTGGTCGGCTGGGGCGAGGCATCGCGCCGGGTGAGTGCCGACACGTTCCGCCTGTTCGATGCCAACCTGCGCGGCCTGAGCGTGTTCCAGACCGGGCTGATCACCAACCGCATCAAGAACTGGAACTACTACGCCTACCAGAAGACCGAACCGATCATGGCGGCCATCGAAATGGCCTGCCTCGACCTGCAGGGCAAGATCCTCGAACTCCCGCTGTACGACATCCTCGGCGGCCGCGCGCACGACAAGGTCGCGGTGTCCTCCTATACCTTCTATCGCCACAACAATGCGCAGGGCACCGGCGAAATCCACACCGTGGACGAGATCGTGGCGTTCGTGCGCGACCAGATCGCCCGCTACGGCTTCCGCACGATCAAGCTGAAGGGCGGCTACTTCCCGCCCGAGGTCGACCGCAATGCCCTGGAGGCGCTGCGCGACACCTTCGGGCGCGACCTGCTGCTGCGCATCGATCCGCAGGGCGCCTGGACGCCGACCACGGCGATCCGCATCGGCCGCGACATCGACCGCATCGGGCTCGAATACTACGAAGACCCGTGCTGGAACGCCGCCGACATGGCGCGGGTGCGCAAAAGCATCGCCACCCCGCTGGCCACCAACATGTGCGTCACCTGCTTCGACGAATTCCACCAGGCCGTCCAGATCGGCGCCGTCGACGTGGTGCTGGCCGATCTCTGGTACTGGGGCGGGCTGCGCAACAACATGGCGCTCGACGTGCTGTGCTCGGCCAACGGGCTCGACCTCGGCATGCATAGCGGCGGCGAGCTCGGCATCGGCTGGGCCGCCATGATCCACACCGCCAGCGCCATGCCGCATCTGCGGCTGGCGATCGACGACATGAATTTGCACCTTGTCGACGACATCATCGTCGGCGGCAAGATCGTGCCGGTCGACGGCGAGGTCGCGCCGCCCGAGGGTCCCGGGCTCGGCATCGTGGTGGATGAAGAAAAGCTGGCGGAATACGTGAACCTGGCAAAATCCGGCGCGGCCGTGGACCGTCTGCTGAACCCTGGCGTCGCCGACAGCGCGCGTCCCGGTTGGTACCCGAAAATGCCGAGCTGGTAGGTCCGCCCCCTGCCCCCAACCCGTAAAGAGAGAGCAACGCCATGACAGAAATCAACTGGCCCGAGATCGCGGAGCGCTTCAAGAAGCTCTATGTGCCGGCGGTTTGCGACGTGCTCGACGAGTACGGCCTGAACTACCAGTTCACCGACCACGGCATCCACCCGCTGAACCGCGAGCAGAAGGTCGCCGGCCCCGCCTACACGGTGGTCGGCATGTCGAACTCCTGCACCGACCGCTCCAAGCGGATGGGGCCGGCGGTGATCGACAAGTTCCGCCCCGACGTGGTGGCCGTCTACGACACCATGGGCGACCAGAAGACCGGCGTGTGGGGCGAGTTGTGGAGCGCCGGCGCGCGGCGCGCGGGTTGCGTCGGCGCCGTGGTGGACG
>CAIMEK010000736.1 GCA_903839965.1 uncultured Acetobacteraceae bacterium
AGCAGCTCGCCGACGGCGGCGACTACATCGGCAACACCTACAACCCGCGTACCGCCCAGCAACTCGCCGACGGCGGCGACTACGTCGGCAGCACCTACAACCCGCGCACCGGCCAGCAGCTCGCCTCGAACGGCGACTGGGTCGGCGCCGACCAGGCCTGACGCGTTCGGCTAACCCATGCAGACCGGGCCGGCGACCGCAAGGTCGCCGGCCCATCGTTTTTGCGCCCCCTTCCGTCGCGCGGATAGCGGCGCAGCCCGGGCTGGGCTAGAGCAGCCCGATGCTGCGCGGCATCCTCACCGTCGGCGGCTGGACCATGGCCAGCCGCATCCTGGGCTTCATCCGCGACATCCTGATCGCCGCCTTCCTGGGCGCCGGCCCGGTGGCCGACGCCTTCTTCCTCGCCAACCGCCTGCCCAACCTGTTCCGCCGCCTGTTCGGCGAAGGCGCCTTCAACGCCGCCTTCGTGCCCGGCTTCACCGGCCTGCTCGCCTCCGAGGGCCCGGACTCCGCCCGCCGCTTCGCCGAGCAGGCAATTGCCGTCATGGCGTTCTGGCTGTTTGGCCTCACCGTGCTGGCCGAGATCTTCATGCCCGAGATCATGGGCCTCTATGCCCTCGGCTTCACCGACGACGCGCCGAAATTTGCGCTGGTGGTGGAACTCGGGCGGATCACCTTCCCCTACATGCCGCTGATCTGCCTGACCGCGCTGCTGTCGGGCGTGCTCAACGGGCTCGACCGCTTCGCCGCCGCCGCCGCCGCCCCGCTGCTCTACAACGTCGTCTCCATCGTCTTCCTGCTGACGCTGCCCGGCATCGTTCCCACGGTCGGCCATGCCGCTGCCTGGGGCGTCAGCGTCTCCGGCGTCGCGCAGATCGTGCTGCTCTATTGGGCGGTGGTGCGCACCGGTATGCGGCTGTCCATCCCGCGCCCGCGCCTGACCCCGCAGATGCGGGACCTGTTCCGCCGCATGGCGCCGGGGCTGCTCGGCTCCGGCGTGATCCAGCTCAACCTGGCGGTGGACGCCTTCATCTCCGGCCTGCTGCCGGCCGGCGCCGTCTCCGTCATCTACTACGCCGACCGCATCAACCAGCTCCCGCTCGGCGTCATCGGCGCCGCCGTGGGCACCGCCCTGTTGCCCACCCTGTCGCGCCAGGTGCGCGGCGGCGAGCCCGAGCAGGCTGTCGGCACGCTGAACCGGGCGATCGAATACGCGCTGATGATGACCCTGCCGGCCGCGCTCGCCCTGCTGGTGACGGCGCTGCCCATCGTCTCCGTGCTGTTCGGCCGCGGCGCCTTCACGGCCGAGGACTCGCTCCGCTCGGCGCAGTCGCTGGCCGCCTATGCCGTCGGTTTGCCGGCCTTCGTGCTGGTCAAGGTGCTGGTGCCGGCCTTCTTCGCCCGCGGCGACACCAAGGCGCCGGTGTGGACCGGCACCACGGCGGTGGTGCTGAACCTCGCGCTCAACTTCGCCCTGATGATCCCGCTGCAGCACATGGGCCCGCCGCTGGCCTCCTCGATCGCCGCCTGGTTCAACGTCGTCCTGCTGGGCTGGCTGCTGAAAAAGCGCGGCCACATGGCCGGCGACGCCGGTCTGCGCCGCCGCCTCCCCCGCATGCTAGCCGCCGGCCTGGTGATGTGCGCCGTGCTATGGGCGGTCAACCACACCCTGTTCGCCGCCCTCGCCGCCGTGCAAGGGCTGCGTTGGGTGGCGCTGGGCCTGCTGGTCACGTCTGGCCTCGCCGCCTACGGCGTTGCCGGCCAGCTCCTCGGCGGTTTCGATCTCCGCGAAGCCGCCCGCCTGCGTCTTGGCCGCGGCCGCGGCTGATGTGTCCGGGGCGCCTTGCACCCGCGGAGGCCCGCCGTTAGGTTGCGCTGCATGGTCCGGACCCCAACCCGACCCGATTTTTCCTGGCGTCGCTGGCACCCCATCGCAGCGGCGTAGGTTTCTCGCATTCCGACGACACCCAAGCCGCCCCACCCAGGCGGCTTTGGTTTGTCCAGGCCATTCCGACGAGTAGCCCAGTGGAGCGGTCCCAGCCCAGGAGGCAATCCCCCGTGCAGCGCATCTTCTCCGGCATCCAGCCCACCGGTATCCCCCACCTCGGCAACTACCTCGGCGCCATCCGCAACTGGGTGAAGCTGCAGGACGACCACGACTGCATCTATTGCGCCGTCGACCTGCACGCCATCACCGTGGCGCACGACCCGAAAACGCTCGCCCAGGCCACCCGCGAAATGGTCGCGGCCCTGCTCGCCTCGGGCATCGACCCGCAGCCCTCCATCGTGTTCCACCAGTCCGCCGTCACCGCGCACCTGCGCCTGGCGTGGATTTTCGAGTGCGTGGTGCGCATCGGCTGGCTGAACCGCATGACGCAGTTCAAGGACAAGGCCGGCAAGGACCGCGAGAACGTGTCGGCCGGCCTCTACACCTATCCGGCCCTGATGGCCGCCGACATCCTGGCCTACCACGCCACCCGCGTTCCGGTGGGCGACGACCAGCGCCAGCACCTCGAGCTGGCCAACGACATCGGCCAGAAGTTCAACTTCGACTTCTGCGGCGGGGAACCGTTCTTCCCGCTCATCGAGCCGGTCATCCTCGGCCCGGCGGCGCGGGTGATGAGCCTGCGCGACGGCGCGAAGAAAATGTCCAAGTCGGACCCCTCGGACCAGTCGCGCATCAACCTCACCGACGACGCCGACACCATCGTGCTGAAGATCCGCCGCGCCAAAACCGACCCCCAGCCGCTGCCCTCCGAGCCAGCCGGGCTGGAGGGACGCCCGGAGGCGCGCAACCTGGTGGGCATCTATGCAGCCCTGGAAGACATCGACCACGCCGCGGTGCTGCGCGAATACGGCGGCCGCGGCTTCGGCGATTTCAAGGGCGCGCTGTCGGCGCTGCTGGTGGCAAAGCTGTCGCCGATCGCCGACGAAATGCGCCGCCTGCTCGCCGACCCCGCCACCATCGACGCCATCCTGCGCGACGGCGCCCAGCGTGCCGCGGCACTCGCCGATCCGATCGTGCAGCAGGCCGAGCGCCTGGTCGGCTACCTCAGGGTCTGACCGCCCGTGCGCGCCGCGCCGGCGTGGTTGATCGCCGGCGCGGTGCTGCTGCGGCTGATGGTCTATGCCACGCTGGCCGCGCCGCATGGCGGGCTGGTGGAAATGATGTGCCAGTTCGACTGCGGCTGGTACGAACGCATCGCCATGGCCGGCTACGGTGCGGACGCCGAATGGCCGCCGCACGGCAGCCTGCCACACTGGGCGTTCTTCCCGCTCTATCCGCTGCTGATACGCCTGTTCGCCACCGTCACCGGGCTGGCGGCGGTGCCGATGGGCATCGTCATCGCCAATCTCTGCCTGGCCGGCTTCATGCTGGCCGGCGCGGCCTACCTGCGGCAGACCCGCCGGGACAAAGCTGCGCCGTGGCGCTTCGTGGTGCTGGTGGCGGTGATGCCGTTCGGCCTGTTTTTCTCCGCCCCCTACACCGAGTCGCTGTTCGCCCTGCTGGCCACGCTGGCGCTGCTGGGCCTGAGCGCGGAGCGTCCGGCCGCCGGCGCCGTCGCCGCGGCCCTGGCGAGCGCCACCCGGCCCGGCGGCATCCTGTTGGCCCCGGTGTTCGCACTGCACGCCCTGGCAACACTGCAGCGCGACGGATTGCGCGCGCTGCTGCCGGCAGCGATCGCCCCGCTCGGCCTGGTTGCCTTTATCCTCGCGCAATGGATCGCGGTCGGCGACCCGCTCGCCTTCCTGCATGTGCAGGCTCTGTGGGAGCGGGTCTGGCGCGGGCCGCACATCTATCTCTGGCAAGGCATGGCGGCCTGGGACTGGTCGGCGCAGCCCAGCCGGTCGTTGTTCGCCGCCTGCGGCCTGCTCGGCCTGGCCGCCGCGTTATGGCTGGCGCGCCGCCGCCGCTGGGCGGAAGCCTGGCTGCTGGCCGGCGCCGTGTTGCTCCCCGCCGCCTCCGGCCTCGACTCGCTGCCGCGCTACGTCGCCTGCCACCCGGTCTTCCTGTTCGCCGCCCACGACCTGCTGGCCCCGCTTCACCGCCGTACCGCCGCCTTCCTCCTGGTCGCCCTCGCCGCCCTCGGCCTCCTGCCCCTCCTGGCCTGGCTAGGCGCCACCGGCGGCGTGTTTTAGCTATTCTTTTCTCCCCCGTCTCTTGCGGGCCTGGGCCGCCCCGCCAGCAAACCCACGCCGCCAGAAGTCGACATCGGCTCCTTGCGCCGACCGTCGCCTACAGCGGTAATACCGGCAGCACCACCCGGCTCGGCCGTGCCGCCTCGGCGAACACCGTGTTCACCGCCACCCGCCGCCGCCGCGACGCCCCCTCGCGCTCGCCGGTGTTCGGGTTGACGTCGAATTTCGGGAAATTGCTCGACGACACGTCCAGCCGCACCCGATGCCCAGCGGCGAACAGATTCGCGATGTTGAGCAGCAGCCGGATGCGCACCAC
Source organism: uncultured Acetobacteraceae bacterium (assembly GCA_903839965.1). Classification (GTDB taxonomy): domain Bacteria; phylum Pseudomonadota; class Alphaproteobacteria; order Acetobacterales; family Acetobacteraceae; genus Rhodovastum. The sequence goes on from CAIMEK010000736.1 coordinate 4,457, forward strand.
CTCGCCGGGCCGGCGCAGCCGCGGCTCGCCCGGGTCCTCGGCGTAGCGCAGCCGCAGGATGGTGTCGGCTAGCAGCATCGCGTAGCCGCGCGGATAGTCGGCACTCGGCGGATGCAGATCCACCAGCTTGGCGGTGAAGTCGGTGTCCGGCCCGTCGGTGGCCACTAACAGCTCCACCGCCACCGGCCCGACCACCTGCAACGGCGCGGCCAGCGGCGCGGTTTCGAAGGCCAGCACGTCGGGCCGCGCCGCCAGCGGCAGAAACGGCGGCCGGCAGCCGAAGAACCTCGCATCCGCCACCTGGTCGAAACTGCCGGCCACGGCGATCGGGTCGAGCGAGGAGAAATTGCCGCCGATCGTGGGCACCGGGTCGGCCGGGTCGAACCCGTAGCTGATCGGCGCCGCGCCCTCCGGCGGGCGGGCCGCGTCGAGCCGCATGTCGTTGTGCAGGTGCCACGCCACCGATGAGGCACCCGGCACCGGCCAGTCGGCGGCGGACATCCACCGCCCGCCATGGTCGAGATGCCCCGCTTCGGTGCGCCGTCCGCTGCCCCCGCCCATCACGAACAGCCGCACCGCCGGCTCGGGATTGGCCAGGCCGCGGGTGGCGGCGTCGAAATGCCGCAGGCGGTATTCCAGCCAGTCGCCCGCCCAGGTGTCGATCGGCGCTTCCGGGCCGAAATCGACATCGCCGAACACGCGGGCGCTGCGGTTGCCGTGCGTCCACGGCCCCAGGATCAGCCGCTGCCGTCCCCGCCCGGCGGCGTGCAGGCCGCGGTAATTGCCGGTCGCGGTCGGCACGTAGGGATCGAACCACGACGACATGTGCACGCAGTCGGCGCGGCTGTAGCGATGGTGAAACCCCTCCGTCCAGATGCCCGCCTGCTTCCAGAACGCATCCCGCGCGCCATGGCGGATCTGGTCGAACAGGTAGGCTTCGTAATCCGGATGGTGGCGCAGCGGCGACTGGTGGCGCTGCCAGGGCAGGGCGGCGAACCAGGCGTGGATGTCTTCCGCCTCCAGCGCCGCGCGCAGCACCGGGTCCGCCTCGGCCTCCGGCGAGTGGATCGCCTCACGGAACGCCCAGGTGGCCTGGCGCAACTCGAACGCCCCGCCCTGCCGCGCGCCGCTCGCCCAGGCGTCGTTGAAGCCGCCGCAATCCAGCACCTGCGCCATCAGCCCGGGCGGGTCCAGGCACCCCAGCGCCGCCTGCGTGTGCGCGCCGTAGGACAGGCCGAGCGTGCAGATCTGCCCGTTGCTCCAGGGCTGCTCGGCAATCCAGGCGCAGGTGTCCGCGCCGTCCGCGCCGTCCGCGAGGTATTTCACAAACCGCCCCTCGGAGCCGTAGCGGCCGCGGCAATCCTGCAGCACGGCGGCGTAGCCGCGCGCGTTCAACGCGACGGCCAAAGCGGCGCCGTCGCGCGGCGTCGGGTTGGCGAGCGAGAACTCGGTGCGCCGGGTCGCGGCCCGGCCATAGGGCGTCCGCTCCAGCACCACCGGCCACGGCCCACTGCCCTCGGGCAGGGTGACGTCGGTGGCGAGCCGCACGCCGTCGCGCATGGCGACCATCTGTGTAGGCATGCCGGCGGCTCCTTCTCAAACCGGCCACAGCCTGCGGCCCGCCGCCGGGAAGTCAAGCGCTACCCGGCCGCGACCCCCAGCAAAGCCGCCGCGGCGCGCATCCGTCGCCGCGCCAGCCGCACAACAACGACCGAAGCCGCCGCCACCACGCCGCCGCCGGCCACGTCGATGAGGTAGTGCCCCCCGATCGGCGGAATGGAGAGCAGCATCACCGCGTTCAGCGGCGCGAACACCGCCAACGCCCAGCGATGCACCCGCCCCGCCAGATAGACGAACACCAGCGCCAGCGTCGTGTGGAAAGAGGGGAACGTCACGATGCCCTGCGCGCGGCTGTAGTCGAACACCGTCCACCGCCCGGACCGGATGTCGTTCAGCACCCCGAGATAGGCGGCAACATGCCCGCCCTTGCCCATCGCCGGCGTGAACACGAATACCGCCGTTGTCAGCGCCATCGCCGTGATGGCGATCCAAACGAACTCGCTGTTCTGCCGACCCGGCCGCACGATGCTTCCCAACCCCACCAGCACCGCGGCCTGCACGGGCATGCTGAAATAGGCGGTGGAGAGCACCCACTCGATCGTGGTTCGCCCGGCCAGCCACTGCGCCACCGCGTCCCAGTCATAGCCGAACAGCGTCCTGTCGAGCCGGCTCAGCGTGTCGTCGAGGGGCGGGAACCCGGCTCCCAGCGCGGCGGCAAGGTAGCTGATCGGCAGGAACGCCTGCACCAGCACGAACAACTGTATCGCAGAGAGCGTCAGGTCCACCGGGATCGCCGTGGTGTGGGCCAGCCGCGGCACCGCCCAGCCGAAAGCGATAAATCCGGCGACCACCAGCAGGCATCGGCCGACCGCCAGTGCCGTCGGCCAGGCGGACTCCGCAACCAGCGACACGCCGAAAGCGTGCAGCCCCACCTGAGCAACCACGCCGACTCCCGCCACCACGGCCCATCGCACCGCGTAATCGCACGATCGAGGCTGCATGTCCGACCCGCATCCCGCACGCTGACAATAGCTGCAACTGCAGTGGGGGCGGCCAGCGCTCAATACACAAACTGGTGCAAATCGGGCCGGGTTCTTCACCCCTTGCGTGAGCTCGCCGCTCAGTATTCGAACTGGTAGGTCAACCCCACGCTGGTGCCGGAATCCTGCCCCGACGTGCTCGCCCCGGTCGCCCCCTGGCTCTGCCCGACCGTGGTTTCCAGCTTCAGCCCGCGGGCCAGGTCCACCTGCACGGTCGCCTGCGTGCCGGTGCCGTTGGTGCCCTGCTTGGCGCCGACATACACGCCCTGCGCCACGTAGCGCCCGGCCTCCACCGCGGTGCCCTTGCCGCCCTGGCCGCTGCCCACCGACAGCCGGTCCAGCCCCAACCCGCTGCGCAGCGTCCCCAGCGGATCGAACCCGCCGCCCGCGCCGGACATCTGCACCACGGCCTGGGCGATCTGCGCCAGTTGCAGCGGGCTCAGCGAGCGGACGCTCTGGTGGAACAGCAGCCAGGCCAGCACCTCGTCCTGCGGCAGCTCGGGCGTGGACGACAGCGTGATCTTCGGCGCGCTGGCGTGGCCCTTCACCGCCAGGTTGGCGATCACCGTGCCATTGTTGCTGCTGGCCAGGAAGTCCAGCGTCGGGTCGATCTTGCCGCTGCCGTCGAACCCCACCTCGCCCTTGGTGAAGTCGAGCGTGCTGCCGGCCAGCGCGAACTGCCCGCGGCGCAGCGTAAAGCTGCCGCGCGGCTGCGGCGTCGCGGCGCTGCCGCCGAGATGCAGGTTGCCGGCCAGCTCGGCGTCCAGCCCCCGCCCGCGCACGAAAATCCGGCTGGGCGCGTTGAGCGTCACGTCCAGTCCGATATCCGGCCCCGGCGAGGCCGGCGGCTGCGGCTTCTGCCCGGGCCGGCGCACCTCCAGCACCGCCAGCCTGGTCGGCATGGTCTCCGGAATGCGGATATCGGCCTGCACAATCGCTACGGTGCCGGCCACGTTCAGCCGCCCCGCCGCCTCGCCGCGCAGCGTGAGGTCGGCGCCGAGCACCGCGGTCAGCTTGTCACTCGCCAGCGGGCTGGCGTTACGCGCGGTCAGCGACAGCTCCACCGGCATCGGCGCCGCCAGCCCGACGGTGCCGCTCGCCGAAATACTGCCCTTGCCGGCGCGCGCGGTGAACCGGGCGATGCGGACCGTATCCCCGTTTGCCTGCACCACCGCCTCGATGTCGTCCAGCCGCGCGCCGAGGGCAAAATCCTGCACATCGCCGCCCGCCAGCCGCGCCGACCCATCGGCCCGCGGCGCCGCCAGGGTGCCGGCGATGGCGGCGTCCAGCGTCAGTTGCCCGCGCAGCCGCCGCCCGTTGGCCGCCAGGATCGGGTTGAAGCTCGCCAGGTCGACGCTGCCGGTGGCGCGCAGGTCCATCGCGCCGCCCGTCGCCAGCGGCGCGGTGCCCGCCAGCGCCAGCCGGTTGCGCCCGGCGGTGGCGCTGGCGTCGAGCCGCGCCGACTCGCCGCGCAGCGTGGCATCCACG
>CAIMEK010000737.1 GCA_903839965.1 uncultured Acetobacteraceae bacterium
GCTGCCGGCCGGCAGCGTGCGCGCCAGCACCGGCAGTTCCTGCATCTCCTGCACCCGCCCGGAGAGGCGCGCGCGGATGGTCGGCAGGTCGGTGCAGGTGACCACCATCATGGAGGTGAACCGGCCGGAAGCGCCGTCGTAGTCGACCTGGTCGATCGCCACCTCGGCGCGGCTCCCCAGCGGCACCATGGGCGCGGCGTAGCCGGGCAATTCCACCTCGCTGCCCGCCGGCGCCCCCACCGCGGTCAGCGCCGCGCGCAGCGGGGCCAGCACCTCCTCGCGCGGCAGCAGCCGGCCGGGCCGGTCGAGCACGCTGCGCTCGGCTGCCGAGGCCGGCCGCCAGTCCACCCCGAACTGCCGGGCGATGGCGGCCAGCTGCGCCGCCTCGACCACGATGCGCTCGCCCGGCGCCGGCCCCGGCCCGAGTACGCGGTCGGCGCGCTGGCCGGCGTCGTCGAACAGGTCGGACAGCCGCACCACCGCGGAGTCGAGCGTGTTGGCGTGGCGCAGCGTGGCGGCGGCGGACGGCATGGCGACGAGCAGGCCGGCGGCCAGCACGGGGAGGAACGGTTTCATCGCGCGCCTCAATGCATGTTGGTCAGGGTGGAAAGCATCTGGTCGGAGGTGGTGATCACCCGGCTGTTCATTTCGTAGGCGCGCTGGGCGCTGATCAGGTTGGTGATCTCGGTCACCACGTTGACGTTGCTGGTCTCGACGAAGCCCTGCATGACCGAGCCGAAGCCGGGCGAGGCGGGGTTGCCGGTGGTCGGCGTGCCGCTGGCCGCGCTCTGCAGCAGCAGGTTGTTGCCCTGCGCATCGAGCCCCGCCTCGTTGGGGAAGGTGGCGAGCTGGATCTGCCCCACCGTGGTCGGTGCGGTCTGTCCGCTGAGCGTCACCTGCACTTCGCCGCTGACATTGATGGCGATCGCGATGGCGTTGTTCGGCACCGTGATGCCGGGTTGCACGGTCAAGCCGTCGGCGGTGACGATCTGCCCTTCCGGCGACAGGCCGAAGGTGCCGTCGCGCGTGTAGGCGGTGTCGCCGGACGGCAGCGTGATCTGGAAATAGCCGCCGCCGCTGATCGCCAGGTCCAGCGTGTTGGAGGTCTGCTGCAGGTTGCCCTGCTCATTGATGCGGTAGATCGCCGCCGTGCGCACGCCCAGGCCCACCTGCGCGCCGGCCGGCACCACCGAGCCGTTGTCCGACGAGTTCGAACCGACGCGCCGGAGGTTCTGGTAGATCAGGTCCTGGAATTCGGCCTGCCGCCGCTTGTAGGCGGTGGTGCTCATGTTGGCGATGTTGTTCGAGATGACCTCGACGTTGGTCTGCTGCGCGTGCATGCCCGTGGCGGCTATGTCGAGCGATCGCATGGTCTTCCTCCTGGTCTTGGTTCGAGAGTGTGGTTCACGCTTGCCGACGCAGCCGCCTCAAGCGATCACACGCCGGGTTCAGCCGCGCTGCTGGATGATCTTGTCGATGGCGCCCTGCTGGCGGTCGGACTCGCTCTGCATGAACTGCGAGACCATCTGGAAGGTGCGCAGGTCGTTCATCATGCGGGTCACTTCGAGCGCGGGCTGCACGTTGCTCGCCTCCAGCGCGCCCTGGACGATGCGCGGCGTGGCGAGTGGCGTGGTGGCGGTGCCGTCCGCGTTCAGCAGCCGCCCGCCTTCCGCCTGCAGCCGGTTCGGATCGCCGGCGGTGACCACGCCGATCTTGCCGATCTGGCCATTCTCACTGGAGATGGCGCCGTCGCCGGCCACGGTGACGCGGGTGTCCGCCGTCGCCAGTTGCAGCTTCTTGCCCTTGGGGTCGAGCAGGGCGTCGCCGAGCTCGTCGGTGATGGTGCCGTCCTTGGCGAGGGTGAAATGGCCGGCGCGGGTCAGCCGCGGCCCGTTGGCGCCGAGCACGGTGAAGTAGCCCTCGCCGGTGATGGCGAGGTCGAACGGGTTGGCGGTGTGGGTGAGTTCGCCGCCCTGGCGGTCGCGGTAGCTGGCGCGGTCCTGGGTATAGACGATGGTGCCCTTGTCCGCCGGCGCGCTGCCGTGCTGGCGCGACAGCCAGTCGCCGAACAGCATGCGCTCGGCGCGATAGCCGGGGGTCGTCGCGTTCGCCAGGTTGCCGGCGGCCACGTCGACGGCCCGGGTCTGCGCGACCAAGCGGGAGAGGGCGATCGAGGTGGCGTTGTCCATCGGCTGGCTCCACGAGGGTCGGGCGGCAGGACCGAAGCTGCCCGGGCTGGCGAAACCGAGCGCAAGGCGCGTGCCAACCCTCCAGCCGCGCAACTCCGCCCCTTGCCGCCCTGCGGGCCCGCCGGACCCGGCATGCATTGCCGGCACCAGGCTCCCGCGCCCGGCATCTTTGACCGCCATCTCAAGGCTTCCTTAACCGCTCCCGGCCAAGCATGGCTTCCAGCCCGCAGGCGGTCTGCGGTGCGGCCCTATCGAGTTTGTTGGCGCGGAACCTGCGGCATGGCTACGGCGGCGGCGACGGCGGTTGTGGAGGCGGTGGCACCGGCGAAGCCCAATGGGCGGCGCCGTCTGCTGCTGCTTGCCATTCCGGTGGTGCTGGCCGGCGCCGGCGCCGGGCTGTGGTTCAGCGGCATCCTGCCCGGGCTGCTCGGCCTCGGCCATCACAGCGAGGCGCACGGCGCCGCGCCCGGCCATGGCACACCCGCGGCCTCGGCGGCCGCTGCCAAGCCCCCCGCGTTCGTCGACATGCCCGAAATGGTCGCCAACCTGAGCGGCGTTCCCGGCCGGCGCTCGGTCTACGTCAAGTTGCACGCCCGTATCGAGCTGGCGCGCCCCGAGGATGTCCCTGCCGCCCAGGCCGGCATGCCGCGGCTGCAGGACCTGTTCCAGACCTACCTGCGCGAGACCCGGCCCGAGGAGTTGCGCGGCTCGGCCGGCACCTGGCGCCTGCACGAGGAGCTGATCGCGCGCGCCAACATCGCCATCGCCCCGGCCCGCGTCACCGACGTGCTGTTCACGGAGCTGCTGATCCAATGAGCGGCTCCTCCGACGCAGACCTGGCGGCAGCCTGGGGCGCGGAAACCGACGCCGCCGCAACCGAAAACACCCCGCCCGCGCAGGCCGAGCGCGTGCTCAACCAGGCCGAGATCGACAGCCTGCTCGGCTTCGACGACGGTCCCGCCGGTGCCGAGAACCGCACCGGCATGCAGAAAATCATCAGCTCCGGTCTGGTCAGCTACGAACGCCTGCCGATGCTGGAGATCGTGTTCGACCGGCTGGTGCGGATCATGTCGACCAGCCTGCGCAACTTCACCAGCGACAACGTCGAGGTCGGCATCGACAACATCCTGTCGTTGCGGTTCGGCGACTACCTGAATTCCATTCCGCTGCCGGCGATGCTGGCGGTGTTCAAGGCCGAGGAGTGGGACAACTACGGCCTCATGGTGGTCGACTCCGCCATGATCTATTCGATCGTCGACGTGCTGCTGGGCGGCCGGCGCGGCACCGCCGCCATGCGCATCGAGGGCCGTCCCTACACCACCATCGAGCGCACCCTGGTCGAACGGCTGATCCAGGTCGTGCTCGCCGACCTCGCCGCCAGTTTCGACCCGCTTTGCCCGGTGACCTTCCGCTTCGAGCGGTTGGAGGTGAATCCCCGCTTCGCCACCATCAGCCGGTTGTCCAACGCCGCCGTGCTGGCCCGGCTGCGCATCGACATGGAGGACCGCGGCGGCAGGCTGGAGCTGTTGCTTCCCTACGCCACGCTGGAGCCGGTGCGCGAGCTGCTGCTGCAGCAGTTCATGGGCGAAAAGTTCGGCCGCGACTCGATCTGGGAAACCCATCTCGCCGAAGAGCTGTGGAACACCGAGGTCGACCTGGCCGTGGTGCTCGACGAACAGGTCATGCACCTGTCCGAAGTCATGGACCTCACGCTGGGCAGCCGCGTGGTTCTCAACTGCGGCCCCGGCGCTTCGGTGCAATTGCGCTGCGGCACCACGGCGCTGTTCGAAGGCAAGGTCGGGCGGCGCAAGAACCGCCTCGCCATACGCATCGATCGCGAAATGCCGCGCGTTGCGAACACGGAACGGTGAGCGGCATGCGCACGCCCGGCGACGAATGCCCGCACGACCATGGCGCACGCCAAAACCGGCGACAGGACCTCGACCATGCAATGGCTGCTCGAAATCGCACTGCTCATCCTGCTGGCCGCCACGCTGTTCCATGCGTTGCGGCTGGAGCGTGCGCTGGGCGTGCTGAAGCGCGACCGTGCCGCGCTGGAGGCGTTGGTGGACGGTTTCAACAGCAGCACCCGTGCGGCCGAGCAGGGCATCGAGCGGCTGCGCAGCGCCGCCGAAGGGGCTGGGCGGCAGGTGCAGCGCCAGGTGGACATGGCGGTTGGCCTGAAGGACGACCTGCTGTTCCTGACCGAGCGGGGCGAGCGTCTGGCCGACCGGTTGGACCAGCTGGTGCGCTCCGCCCGTCCGCTGGCGCCGGCGGCAACCTCGGCCGCCGTCGCCTCGCCGCCCGAGCCGGCGCTGTGGCCGGTCGAAGCGGCCGAGCCCGAGGAAGCCGATTTGCCGGATGCGCCGTTGCGCGGCCCGGCTGCGCAATTGCGAAGCCAGGCCGAGCGCGACCTGCTGCGCGCGTTGCGGATGGCGCGCTGACATGAAAATCCCGCTTCCCGTTCCCCGCCTGCTGCCGCTGACGATGGCGGCGATGGCAGCGCTGCTGGTGGTGAAATCGGTGGCGCTGGTGCGGGCCGCCGCGCCCGCCGAAACGGCGCACGCCGCCGCCCCGGCGTCCCCGCCCGCCGCGCCGGCCGCGGCGCCGGCCGA
>CAIMEK010000738.1 GCA_903839965.1 uncultured Acetobacteraceae bacterium
CCGGCCCAACTTTCCATATCCCAAGCCTGCGGCTGCTGGATTTGGAAACCTGTTGGACGCGCAGAAAATGCTGGCTCGCGGGATGCTTGGCCAATCGGCCCGTCGTAGATTCGCGCTTATGGGGCGAAGCCCCTGGCCTTGTCTTACTCCCCCGACAACTCGCGGCGGCGGCGGTCGAGTTCTTCGGAGTAGCGGCGCAGGGCGTATTGTTCGGTGAGCAGGCCGATGACGCGGCGGGTGTCACGGCCGTCCACGACGGCGAGGGCGTCTGATTCTGCCTGTTCGAACATGGCCACGGCGTCTTTGATGGTCATTTGCGGCAGCAGCACGTCGGTCTGGTGGTGCAGCAGGTCGGCGAGGTTTTCGGCCTTGGAGTCGACGGCGTGTGCTTCGGCAAGCAGCACGATGCCGGAGTAGCGGTTGGCTTCGTCCACCACCACCACGCGGGCGGTGGCGCCGAGGGGGAAGTCGCGGCGGAAGGCGGAGAGGGCGGTGTCGAGGCGCACGGTGCGCACTTCGCGCCGCATCATCCGGCCGACGGTGAGGTTGCGCATCCAGCCGATGTCGACGGCGCTGCGGATTGCTTCGCCGCGCAGGTGGAAGCGCCAGGTGGCGAAGGAGTAACCGAAGGTGCGGCGAACCGTGAGGGCGGAGACCACGGAAGCCGCCATCACGGCGGCCGTCATCGGCAGGCTGCCGGTGCTTTCCAGCGCCAGGAAGGCCATGGTGAGCGGGCCGCCGACCACGGCCACGGCCAGGCCGCTCATGCCGACGATGGCGCAGACCACCGGGGGTACGGCGGTGGAGGCGGTGACCATGGCCAGGCAGGCGGCGAACAGCTTGCCCAATAGCGCGCCCAGGAACAGCGAGGCGAAGAACAGGCCGCCACGGAAGCCGACGCCGATGGAGACCGCCGAGGCGATCGCCTTGAGCACGATCAGCAGGGCGATGTGTTGAAGGGAATAGGGAGCGTCGAGGCCGACCTGCAGCGCGGCATGGCCGGATGAGAGCACCTGTGGGGTGATCAGCGCCAGCAGCCCGACGAACAGGCCGCCGATGGCCGGCCGCGCCCAGGTGGGCACGGAGCTGCGGCGGAAGATTTCCTCGGTCAGCGTGACGCCGCGCATGATTGCGATACCACCGAGGGCGCAGATCATGCCCAGGGCAAGGATCGGGAGGTAGGCGGTGGGTTCGATGGCGATCGGCACGCGGATGTCGAAGCCGTATTCGTCCGGGATCAGCATGCGCACCACCGAGACGGCGGTGATGGCCGAGACCATCACGGGAGCCATGGTGGCGAGCGAGTAGGTGCCGATGACGAGTTCGAAGGCGTAGAAGGCGCCGGTCAGCGGGGCGTTGAACGCGGCGGCGATGGCGGCGGCGGCGCCGCAGCCCACCAGCACGCGCAGGTCGGCGCGGCGTACCCGGAAGCTTCGCCCGATGCGCGAGGCCAGCGCGGAGCCGATCTGTGCGTAGCCCGCCTCCAGCCCGACCGAGGCGCCGCAGCCGTTCGACAGCATGGTCTGGCCGACCAGGATGAGGCTGTCGTTGAGCGACATCCGCCCGCCGTAGAGCGCGTTCGCCTCGATTGGGTCGACCGGGCGGCGCGGCCACCAGCGCACCAGGGCCAGGCCGACGAGGCCCATCAGCAAGCCGCCGACGGTGGGCATGACGATGGCGCGCCAGCCCGCGATGTCCACCTGCCCGGACAGCCGCTCGTAGGGGCCGAGGTTGAACAGCACGCGGTGCATGGCCTGGGTGGCGTTGGTCATGGCGGTGACGCACAGGCCGGCGAACAGGCCGAGCACGGCGGCGAGCACGACCAGCCAGATCTCGTCGGCGCGCACCAGGGCGCGCAGGGTTTGCGGAGCGTGCAGGACCCATTCGCTGATGGGTCGGTGGTGGCGGCCGATGGTCGGCAGGCTAACGGTGGGCAGGCGCAGCCCGGAACGCGGACGCGTTCCAGCCGCCCCCGGAGCCCGGAGGCGGTTCAGAAAGCTCAGCCCCGGAAAACTCCCCATTCGAACCGGCCCGGTGCATGCCGCCGTCAACGCTGCGGTCCACACTCGGCCGCACTCACGCAACGCGTCACATCGGCATTGATGGGCACGAAAGATCGGTCAGATCAACGCGCTCGACAGGTCAACCGCCCGCAATGTGCGTAACGATGCGGCGACGTTGCGGATTTGTCATACAGGCTAGGCCAGGCCGCGCTCCTTGCGGGTGGCTTCGAGGTCGTCGGCCACGAAGGCGCGCACCAGGTCCACCAGCGGCTCATGTGCCGAGAAGCCCAGCGTGCGGGAGCGCAGCGGCTCGAAGGCGGCCGGCCAGCCCGCCACGATCTTCTCGATCGCCGGGTCGTAGACGCGGCGCACCAGCGCCGAAGCGCCGGGCTGCACGGCATCCAGCGCATTCAGCATGCTGGCGACGGTGACGCTGAGCCCCGGCGGGTTGATGCCGCGGTCCAGGCCCATCGGCGTGGTGTCCATGCTGGCGCAGTGCAGCAACCATTCCACCGCGCGGCGGGGGCTGGCGATCCAGGCGGCGAAATCCGGGGCGACCGGCAGCTCGGTGGACAGGCCCAGCAGCGGCTCGCGCAGGATGCCGGAGAAGAAGCTGCTGGCCGCCTTGTTGGGCCGGCCCGGCCTGACGATGATGGTGGGCAGGCGGATGCAGACCGCATCGAGGAAGCCGCGCCGCGAGGCGTCGGTGAGAAACAGCTCGGCGGCTGCCTTCTGGGCGCCGTAGCTGTTGGTGGGCACCTGCCGCGCGTCGTCGGCCAGCCTGGCGGCCTGGCCGCCGCCGAAACTGGCGACGCTGCTGGTGAACACCACGCGCGCCGGCGCGGCGAGCTTGCGGCAGCGGTTGATGACGGCTTCGGTGCCGCGCACGTTGACGCGCTGGCCCAGGTCGTAATCGGCCTCGGCGGCGGCGCTGACCACGGCGGCGAGGTGGAACACCACGTTGGTGCCGTCGGGGATGGCGTCGGCCGGCAGGTCGGCGACGTCGCCGCCGACGCAGTGCACCGGGAAGCGGGCGCCCGCGGGCGGATCGGGCGGGACGACGTCGAACAGCGTCAGCGCTTCGATGGCCTCCCCGCCGAGCTTGCCGTCGGCCGCCAGTCGGGCCGCCACCTTGCGCCCGAGGAATCCACCGCCGCCCAGGATGCTGATCCGCATTGCGTCCTCCGTCTCGTTGTCGCCTTCGCTTAAGCACAGGCGCACGGGCAGCGAAAGAGTTCAAGCCGTTCGTGGCGGCTTGCTCTCCGCGCGCGGCCGTCGCAGCTTGCGGCCATGTTCGATCCGTATCCCTTCAGCCTGTTCGTCAACCCGCGCGCCGGCGTGCCGGACGTCGAGGTGCTGAGCGCAGCCGGCTTCGACCGCGCCCGCCAGGAAATCATGGGCTGGCCGGGCTACGCGCCGACGCCCTTGCGCGACCTCGATGCACTCGCCGGGCAGGTAGGCGTCGGGGCGGTGCGGCTGAAGGACGAGGCGGACCGCTTTGGCCTGGGCAGCTTCAAGGCGCTGGGCGGCGCCTACGCGGTGGCGAGGGTGCTGATCGCCGAACTGGCCCGGCTTGGCATCGCGCCGGCGGCGACCTCCGCCGATCTGCTGTCCGGGCGCTACGCCGACGTGACGCGGACGCTGACGGTGACCTGCGCGACCGACGGCAACCATGGCCGGGCGGTGGCCTGGGGAGCCAAGCGGTTTAGTTGCAATTGCGTGATAGTAATACATCATACAGTCAGCCCCGGCCGGGCCCAGGCGATCGCGCGCTATGGCGCCTCGGTGCGGCGGGTGACCGGCACCTACGACGACGCGGTACGCGAGGCGGCCAGGCGGGCGAGCCGGGAAGGCTGGTTCGTGGTGTCGGACACCTCGTGGCCCGGCTACACCGCGGTGCCGACCGACGTGATGCAGGGCTACCGGCTGATGGCCGACGAGGCGGCCGACCAGTGGCAGGGCGCGCCGCCGACGCATGTGTTCATGCAGGGCGGCGTGGGCGGCGCCGCGGCGGCGGTTTCCGTGCAGATGCGCGCCCGCTACGAGCGAGCGCCGGAGTTGGTGGTGGTGGAGCCCGACCACGCCGCCTGCCTGCTGGCGAGCGCCGAGCTGGGCACGCGCACCGCCATAGCCGGCGAGCTCGACACCATCATGGCGGGCCTGGCCTGCGGCGAGCCCAGCCTGCTCGCCTGGGCGGAGCTGGAGCGTGCCGCCGCCGCCTTCATGGCGGTGCCGGACGAGGCCGCTGTGGCCTGCATGAAGCTGCTGGCGAGGCAGGGCATCGTCGCCGGCGAGTCCGGGGTGGCGGGGCTGGCCGGTTTCCTGCTTGCCGCCCAGGACCCGGCCGCGCGCGCGGCACTGGGGTTGGGCGCGAACAGCCGCGTGCTGCTGTTCTCCACCGAGGGCGCGTCCGACCTGGAGCTGTACCGCGCGCTGGTTGGTTAGCTGCCGCGAACGACCAGGCGGTGCGCCAGCACCGTGTCGACCCGCTGCCCGTCCGCCATCGCCCGCAACGCCGCCACCACGGCCGGGCCGAACCGGTCGTAGGGCACGCGGACGGAACTCAGCCAGGGCGCGACCCAGTCGTTCAGCGGATTGTCGTCGAAGCCGACCAGCACGACGTCGCCGGGCACGCCGAGGCCGGCTTCGGAAAGACGGCGATGGGCGCCGTAGGCGATCAGGTCGCTGAGGCAGAAAATGCCGCGGCGACCGGCGGCGGGCAGCACGTCCAGCGCGCGGCGGTAGCCGATCTCCATGTGCTCCAGCCCGGCCGCGGTGGCGCTGCCGGCGGCGCGGCCGGCCTCGGCGAGGCGGTCGGTGAAGCCGGCGATGCGGTCCGCGGTGGCCGAGGAGGCGCGGTCGCCGTGCAGGATGCCGGGGCACTCGATGCCGCGCGCCAGCAGGAAGTCGGCGACGTCGGCGCCGGCGCGGCGGTTGTCGATGCCGACGAACGGCGCGTCCGGGCGCGTCGGGTTGCGGCGGTTGACGCACAGCAGTGCCTCGCCGGGCGGGGTGGCAGCGAGTTGGGGGCTGGCGACGGCGCCGAGCAGCACGGTGGCGCGGGCGAGCTGGGCGCGCATTTCCAGCAGGTACTCGTCTTGCAGGTCGGCGCGGTCGTGGCTGTCGCACAGCACCATGACCAGGCCCTCGGCGCGCAGGGCTGCCTCGGCGGAGGCGGCGATGGCGGCCATGGCGGGGTTGGCCAGGTTGGCGGCGATCAGCGCGACCAGGCGGCTTTGCCGATGGCGCAGGGCGCGGCCGACCGAGACCGGCCGGTAGCCGAGCGCGTGCACGGCCTGCCACACCCGCGCGGTGGTTTCCTTGCTTGCCTTGTGGGCGATGCCGTTGACCACGCGCGAGACGGTGGCGATGGACACCCCGGCGCGCGCGGCGACGGTGGCGACGGAAACGCTGGCGGCGGAGCGGCTTGCGATGGGAGGGGTCCTGCGCTACGATGTGAGGGTAAACGTTTACCCTCTTAACGCAGGGAACCGGAGGAAACAAGCGATGCGGATATCATCGGTGCCTCGGCGGGGCGTACTGGCGGGCCTGCTGGCCACGCCCCTGGTGGCGCGCGCGCAGACCGCGCAGCAGCTCACGGTCTGGCACGACCTTGGCGACAACGGCACCAAATGGTTCGCCACCATGGCCGATGAATTTGCCAAGACCCATCCGGGCGTGACCCTGCGAGCCACCAGCTATCCCACCGACCAGTGGTTCGGCCGGGTGATCGGCGCCCTCAACACCGACACGGCGCCGGACCTGGTGTTCAACAACTACGAGCGGGTGATTCGCGTCGCCACGCAGACCGGCAAGGTGATGGACCTCAAGCCGGTGCTGGCGGGCATTGCCGACAAGGGATTCCTCTCCGAGGACGACCTGCGCGTGGCCACCTATGACGGGCACATGATCATATTGCCCGTGCAGCGCGTGCAGATGGCGCTCGGGGTGCGCAAGTCGTGGCTGGACCGGGTGGGCGAGAAGTTCCCGGTCACCTGGGAAGACACCATGCGGGTGGCGGAGAAGTTCCGCGACGGCCACCCCGACGGCGATGCAAGTTCAAAAGTGTTCGCCTTCGCGCTGGAGGCCGCCAAGCCGCGCGACCTCATCCACATTCTCGACCTGTTCATCTTCGGCGCCGGGCTGCGCAGCACGCTGCTCGACCCGCAGGGCAACGTGGTGGTGGACGAGCCCCAGCATGCGCGCGTGCTGGAGGAGTTCCTCAAGACCTACACCACCTACCGCTTCGTCTCGCCGGACACGATCAACTATTCGTTCGGCGAAATGTATCAGGTGATCGAGGGCGGCAAGACCGGCATGTTCCGTGTCGGCGACTGGAACGTCGCCAAATGGGATACGCAGGCGCTGAACGGCGACTTCGTGGTGGGGCCGTGGCCGAAGTTTTTTCCCGACCATCAGAACGGCGTGGTGATCGGCGGCATGCGGGGCGTCGCGGTGCCGGTGAACTCGCCGCACAAGGACCTGGCCGTCGAATTCGCCAGGTTCATGCTGACGGCGCCGGCGCAGCAGACCTCGCTGGCGATCATGGGGGCGGCGGTGCGCAAGGACCTCGACGTGTCCGCGCTGTCGCCGCGCCAGCAGGCTTTCGCGAAACCCAGTTGGGCGCTGTATGCCTACGATTTCCCCGAGAGCATCCACACCTACTATCCGGAGCTTGAGGCGGCCTATCATCGCAAGCTGCTGGACGCGGTCGCGCACCCACCGGCGGACTGGAAGGCGTTCATCGCCACCACCGCGCAGGAGATGCGCGTGCTGGCCAAGCAACTGGCGGAAAAGAAGGGCTGAGTTCAGGCCGTGGCCGGCGCCGTCATGTGGCATGAATGGCGCCGGCCGTTCGGCTCGCTGCGTCGCGAGTCGGTCTTTTACCTGTTTGCCTTGCCGTTCGCGGCGCTGACCATCGTGTTCGGGCTTTGGCCGATCGTGCTGTCGGTGACGACGTCGTTCACCGCCTCGGCGAGCGCGCTGAAGCCGGTGCCGGTCTATGTCGGCTTCGCCAACTACGTCGCCGTGCTGCACGATCCGCTGTTCTTTTCCAGCCTCGCGCTGACGCTGCTGTATGCGGTGCTGGCGGTGGCGGCGAACCTGGCGGTGGCGCTGGCCTACGCGCTGCTGCTGGATTCCGCGCTGATCGTGCGCGGGCGCGGCTTTTTCAAGCTGGCGATGTTCCTGCCCGTGGTGACGCCCGACACCGCCGGCTACGTGGTGTGGCGCTGGCTCTACGACCAGAGCTTCGGCGCGCTGAATGCCGCGCTGCATCTTGCGGGTTTGCCCGCGTTCGGCGGCATCGCCTCGCCGGCCACCGCCATGCTGGCCGTGCTGGTTGCCGAACTCTGGCACCATGCCGGGTTCTACGCGGTGATCTTCCTCGCCAACCTCGCGATCTGCGAACGCGCGATGGCGGAGGCGGCCGACATCGACGGCGCGCGGCCGTGGCAGAAACTGTTCTACGTCGTGTTGCCGCAACTGCGGCCGGCGATTGTCATCAACCTGGTCTACGCGCTCATTCAGTTCCTCAAGACCTTCACCGTCGTGGTGGTGATGACCAAGGGCGGACCGAGCGGCGCCACCAACTTCCTTAGTTACTACGCCTACGAATTCTTCGACCAGGCGCGCTACGGCGAGGCCACCGCCATGGCCACCGTGCTGTTCGCCATCGTGCTGGTGGTGGCGACCGGCGTGTACGCGCTCGGCGAGCGGGGGCGGTCATGAAGCGCGTGGTGGCCTATGCCGTCGCCGGCGTGGCGAGCGTGTTCTTCCTGTATCCGTATGTGTGGATGCTGACCTCCAGCTTCCGCACCACCGCCGCGGTGCTGCGCGACCCGCTTAGGATCTGGCCGGAGCGGATCGACCTGGCCGGCTTCGCCTCCATCCTGCAGATGAACGACCTGACGCTGCTGCGTGCCACGGTGAACTCGCTGGCGATCACCGGCGCTTCGACCGCACTCGCGGTGCTGGTGACGGCGCTGGGCGCCTACGCGATGACGCGCCGCCCGCGCGCGCTGGCCTTCCGGCTGCTGCGCTACGGGTTCCTGGTGACCATGATGTACCCGTACATGCTGCTGGTGATCCCGGTCTACATCGTGGTCTACAAGCTCGGGCTGCTGGGCGGCTACAGCGGCATCGTGCTGTTTCTTGCGGTCGGGCCGGTGCAGTTTTTCCTGTTCGAGCAGTTCTTCCGCACGCTGCCGGCCGAAGTGATCGAGGCGGCCACCATCGACGGGGCGGGGGAGGGGGCGATCCTGTTCTCCGTGGTGCTGCCGATGGCGCGCCCGGTGGTGGCGACGGTGGCGATCATCACCTTCCTGCTGAACTGGGCGCAGTGGTTCCCGGTGATGGTGATCTCGACCGACTCCGACACCTGGACGCTGCCGGTGGCGCTGCTGAACCTGAACGGCGAACTGGGCAGCAACTTCCAGGGCATCATGGCGCTGGCCGTGGTGACCACGATCCCGATCGCCCTGCTGTTCCTCGCCGCGCAGCGCCAGGTGATGCAGGGCATGACCGAAGGCGCAGTGAAGGGCTGAGCATGCACGACGACGAACTGCGCGGCCGCGTCGACGTGGCCCGCGCCCGCAGCATCGACTGGCTGGACGGCATGCAGGTGGCAGGCGCGCCCGCCGGCGTGTCGCGCATCAGCGCGGCGCACGACGTTGCGGACTGGCCGGGCATGCAGCTGCCCGGCACCTACAACGCGCTGCTCTGCCGCGACCTGCTCGGCGTGCTGCCCACGGACCGCGCCGCGGCGGCGGACTGGTTGCTGGGATTCCGCCGGCCGGACGGCATCTTCCGGGTGCCCGGGATGCGCGATGCGGATGTGTACAAGAAGCCCGATCGCGACGAGACCTGGCGCTATATCGATTGGCACGTCACCAATTATGCGCTCGGGGCGGTGCAGGCACTGACGCCCGCGGCGCGGCCGGTGCTGGAATTCGCCAGGCCGTATCTTGATGCGTTGACGCTGAAGGCCTGGCTGGCCGACCGCGACCTGCGCGATCCCTGGCAGGAAGGCAACAACATCGTCAATCTGTCCGCTTTCCTGCTGGGCATGCGGGGTGACGAACCGGACGCCGTCGCGCAGGCGCTGGAGGTTTTGTTCGCGTGGCACGACTTCCACCGCGAGCCGACCACCGGGTTCCTCGGCGTGGGCCAGTTGTCGGATGCGACGCGCCTGCTGGAGGCCTTCGCCGGCAGCATGCACGGGTTTCATCTGTGGTACGCCGAGGGGCGCGCGCTGCCGGCCCATGCGCGCGCCGTCGACTATGCGCTGTCGCGGCCGGAAACCATCGACAGCGCCTGCATCGATGTCGACCTGGTCGACCTGCTTGTGCATGCGCATGACCGCCTGGAGTACCGGCGTGACGACATCCGGGCGTGGCTGCGCGGCAAGCTGGCGGCGCTGCTCGATTTCCAGAACCCCGACGGCGGCTTCGCCGACGAACGGACGGGGGTGCGCCGGCAGGACGGCTGGGTGCGCGGCTACGCGGAACCGCAGGGCCTGTCGAACACCTTCGCGACCTGGTTCCGCTGGATCGGCATCGGCATGGCGGCGGACCTGCTTTGGCCGGGCGCCTGGGACTGGCGGTTCCGGCGCATGATCGGCATCGGCTATCGCTGGAGGGCGGCATGACCGAGGACCCGTACGCCCATCTGCATGACGAGCGTTATGCGGACGCCTTTGCGCCGGGGCGCGTCGGTGCAGGACAAGTGGTGGCGATGGGCGGGCGGCGGCGCATTCCGCTCGCCGGGGAGTGGCGCATCACGCCGGACCTGTTCGACGAAGGCCTGCGCCAGCGCTGGTATGCGCGCGCGCCCGACGATCCGGCCGGCTGGACCGCGCCGCGCGACTACGACGAAGCGGGCGCGGAGCTGGCGCCGGTGCCGTCGTGCTGGAACATGCTGAAGCCGGAGTGGAAACATTTCGAAGGCAGCATGTGGTACGCACGCGCATTCGCCTGGCCGCCGGCAATGCATGGCGAGCGTCTGGTGTTGCGCGTGGGGGCGGCCAACTACGAGGCGCGGGTGTTTCTGAACGGGCGCTTCGTGGCCGCCCATCGCGGCGGGTCCACGCCGTTTTTCGCCGACCTCACGCCGATGCTGCGCGCGGGCGGCAACCACCTGATAATCCAGGTGGAGAACCGCCGGCGCGCCGACCGGGTGCCGATGCACCATATCGACTGGTTCAACTACGGCGGGCTCTATCGCGAAGTCGATCTGGTGCCGCTGCCCGCGGTGTTCATCCGTAGCGCGACGGCGGCGCTGGTGCCGGACGGCAGCCTGTCGCGCATCCGTTTTGCGCTGATGCTGTCTGCGAACATCAACGGCGTGGCGGAAGTGGAGATTCCCGCGCTCGGCCTGCGCGCGGCGGTGCCGATGGAGGGCGGCCGCGGCGAGGTGACGGTGGCGGCGCGGCCGGAACCATGGTCGCCGGCCAGCCCGCGGCTTTATGACGTGGTGTTCCGCTGCGGCGCGGATCTGGTGCAGGAGCGCATCGGCTTTCGCGACATCCGCGCCGAGGGCGAGAAACTGCTGCTGAACGGCGAACCGCTCTACCTGCGCGGCATCTGCGTGCACGAGGACGATGCAGGTGGCGGAAAATGCACCGGCGAGGCCGACCTGCAGCGCCGGTTCGCCGATGCGCGCGAGCTTGGCGCGAACTTTCTCCGCCTCGCGCATTATCCGCACCATGAGCGCGTGGCCGAAATCGCCGATGCCCAGGGCGTGCTGCTGTGGTCGGAAATTCCGGTGTACTGGGCGATCGATTTTGCCAACCCGGAAACCTACGCGGACGCCGAGAACCAGTTGCTGGAACTGATCGGGCGCGACGCCAACCGCGCCAGCGTCGTGGCCTGGGGCATCGGCAACGAGAATGCCGACACCGATGCCCGCTATCGCTTCATGGCGGCGCTGGCCGAGGCCGCGCGCCGGGCGGACGCGACCCGGCTGGTGGCGGCGGCCTGCCTGATCAACCGCGAGGAATTCGCCATTGCCGATCGGCTGGCCGCGCATCTCGACCTGATCGGGGTGAACGAATATTTCGGCTGGTACGAGCCCGATTTCGCTGGCCTCGAACGCCTGCTCGCCAATTCGCGGCCAGGCAAGCCGGTGGTGATCAGCGAAACCGGTGCCGACGCCCTGGCCGGGCATCGCGGCGGCGTGGCGGAGCTGTTCACCGAGGATTGCCAGGCCGAGGTTTATCGGCGGCAACTGGAGATTATCGGGCGATCCGACATCGTGCAGGGCTTCTGTCCGTGGCTGCTGTACGACTACCGCACCGAGCGCCGGCAGACCCGCTTCCAGCGCGGCTGGAACCGCAAGGGGCTGATTGCCGAGGACAAGGCCACGCGCAAGCTGGCCTTCGAGGTGCTGGCCGGGCACTATCGCGGCTTGCGTGACCGCAACGCGTGAGGCGACGATGCCGCTGCCCGTGCCGGTGTTCGACCATGTTGTGGTGAACGTGCAGAACCGCATGGACGCGGCGGCGGACTGCTACCGTCGGCTCGGCTTCACGCTGACCCCGCTGGGCCGCCACTCGGTCGGCTCGATCAACCACCTGGCGGTGTTCGGCACCGACTACCTCGAACTCATCGGCCTGCCGCCGGAGGGGGTGGAGCGGGCCGACCTGATGGGCTGGCCGACGGGGCTGAACGGCCTGGTGTTCGCCACCGATAATGCCGAGGGCGTGCACGCGGCGCTGCGGATGGCGGGCGTTGCCTGCGGGCCGCCGCAGGCACTTTCCCGGCCGGTGACGCTGGCGGACGGCAGCACGCGCGAGGCGGCGTTCCGCACCGTGCGGCTGCCCAACGAAACCACCGAGGCCGGACGGCTGTATTTCTGCGCCCATGCCACCCGCGACCTGGTGTGGCGCGACGAATGGCGCCGGCATGCCAACGGCGCGCTCGGCATCGCCCGCGCCGTCATCGCCGCCGAGCGGCCGGAGGAACTGGCGGGGCTGTTCGCGCGCATGTTCGGCCCCGGCGCGTTCAGCCGCGGCGGTGGGCTTGCCGTGGGGCTGGCGCGGGCCGAAGCGGTGAAGCCGGCGGCGCTGCGCCGCCGCTACGGCGCGGCCGCGCCTTCGGGCGGCGGGCGCACG
>CAIMEK010000739.1 GCA_903839965.1 uncultured Acetobacteraceae bacterium
CGCCCGTCGCCGAGATGCCATCGCAGCGCAGCGCTGCGAGAACGGTGGAGGTATTCCAGTGGCCATGAGGCACAGTGGCGACCAGGCGCTGACCGCGCGGCGCCCGGCCATAGGCACGGGTCATGTTGGTCTCGATCCAGGTTTCGTCGATGAAGACCAGCCTGCGTGGGACTATTATACCAGTCGTCCCTTCCGGCGACTTTTCGGGGCTAGAAATCGGCTTTGAACTGGGATTCGATACCTCCGGTCATGGTTCTCTGACGCTGGAGGTTTTGTTGAGTGCTGGTGTCAAGATCACTCGAATGGATCATACGGCGGAGGCTTTGCTTGGTATTGCGGCGAAGAGCCCCGATGGCGCGCAAGTGCGCCGTCTGTTGGCATTGGCGCTGATCTTGGAAGGCCACCGGCGCGAGACGGCTGCGGCACTTGCGGGGATGGATCGGCAGACGCTGCGCGACTGGGTGCACCGCTACAACGCCGAAGGGGTATCGGGGCTTTGCTCGATCCGAACCGGTGGACACCCCGCCGCCCTGAGCGATATCCAAATGGCCGAATTGAAGGCGCTGGTGATCAAAGGTCCTGACCCCGCAAAGGACCGCGTTGTCCGCTGGCGCTGCGTCGATTTGCGCGAGGAGGTTGCTCGCCGTTTCACCGTCGCGGTGACCGATCAGACCATCGGCAAATGGTTACGCAAGCTCGATCTGACCCGGCTGCAACCGCGTCCATTCCACCCGAAGAAAGACGAAGCGGGCCAGTCGGCTTTTAAAAACGTATAGCCCGCCCGTCCGCAAGCGATTTTTGCGACCTGATCTGAGCAGTCTGCGTCAACGTATCCGGCCTGTGGGCATCGCCCCGGCCAAGATGGAGATCCGCGCGTCCCGGTCCTCATAAACTTCACGGCTTCGAGCGCCATTTTTTAAACCAGGTTTCCAGAATGCCGATCGACTGTCAGGCCATCTCGCTTTCACCACCAGCAGACACCAATGGCCGAGCGGCACGTCCCGCCGCAGCCGGCCGATCCGGATCAAGCCGCCGCGGTTGCCGCCGTCGCGTCGAACGCCACGCCTCGCCGCAGCACGACCCACGCGATCCGTGCGAGCTTATTGGCCAGAGCGACCACGGCGGCATTCTTGTGCACGCGCGCCAGCAGCCCCCGCAGCCAGCCGCCCAGCGGCGTCGCGCTGGCCGCCAGTACCGGCATGGCGGACCGGGCGCCGTGGATGAGCATTTTGCGCAAGTATTTGTTGCTGCGCTTCGTGATTCCGACCAGGCAGGGTTTGCCGCCGGTCGTGATCTGGCGCGGCCCAACCCGAGCCAAGCCGCGAGATCACGCCCACGCGCGAAGGTTTGGGCGTTGCCGACGGCGGCCACCAGAGCGGTCGCGTTCAGCACGCCGATGCCGGGGATCTTCGCGAGCCGCTGCGCGTCGGCGTCGTTGCGCGCGCGTGCGTCCATTGTCGCTGTTGATCCTGTCCTCGCGCATGGTTCCACCGATCGCGTTCGCCATCCCGTACTTCCTGATGTACCGCTACATCGGGCCGTTGGACACGATCACCGGCCTGGTGATGATCTATTTGACTTTCAATCTCTCCCTCGTCGTCTGGCTGATGCGGACGTTTTTCGAGGCGTCGCCCCGTGCGTTGGAGGAGGCGGCCTGGATCGACGGCGCCAGCCTGTGGGGCAC
>CAIMEK010000740.1 GCA_903839965.1 uncultured Acetobacteraceae bacterium
AGCCGGGCAGCGATCGGCTGGTCGGGGGCGATGTTGCCGAAGAACAGCACCTCCGCCCCGTTCCCGAACGTCACCACTTCGCCCGCCGGCACCTGGATTTCCACCTGCACGGCGCTCGGCGAGGCCACCACCATCAGCCGTTCGCCGAGCGCGACCGGGCGGCCGGGCCAGTCGTTGGCGTCATCAAACACGGCGATGCCGTCGATCGGCGCGGTCAGCGCGGCGCGCGCCAGCATGTCGCGGCTGTAAGCCAGCTCGGCCTGCTGCTGTTCGATACGGCTTTGCAACACGGCCAGGCGGGACTTGGCGCGCTGGTCGTTCATCGCCTGCTGCGAGGCGGCGTCGTATTCGGCGCGCGCCATCTCCAGCGCCTTGCCGGCCACCGCCTCGCGGGTGGCGAGCTGGGTGCGGTCCAACGTCACCAGCACCTGGCCGGCCTTCACCGGTGCATTCGGCGCCACCTGCACCGCGTCCACCACGCCGTCGAACGGGGCGCGCAGCGGCGCCGGGTCGATCGGCACGATCTCCGCCGACGCCAGCACGGACTCGCGCACCGGCAGCGCGCCCAGCACCCCCAGCGCAAGCAAGCCGAGCAGCACCAGCACGGCGCGTCGCGGACGCACCCTGCGGCGCCGCCGCGCCATCCCGGCCAATGAAAGGCTTTGCGTGTAGCTGCCGGCCAGCGCTTGCGCCAGCGCCGTGTCGCCTTCGCCCCACGGGTCGGCGCGGCCAAGCAGCAGCAGCACCGGGGCTCCGTCCGACCCGGTCAACGGGCAACACAGCGCGTGCGGCGGAAACCACTCCGCCCAGTCGGTGGATACACTCTTCGGCAGGGCAGCGATATCGACCGCGAACGGTTGCGGGGCGGGCGTGCGGGCGAGCAGCGGAAACAGCCGCGCCAGCCAGGCCCGGTACGGTCCATCCTCGGTGACGGCGACGCCGGACAGCACCAGCGCGGGGCGCCGCCCCGGCACCGCGCGCCACAACGCGGCCTGCTGGCACGCCACCACGGCGGCGGTCTCGTTCACCACCAGAAAGTCGAGTTCGGCCGCATCGGCGCGGCGCGCGCGCTCCTGCAGGTCGATCAACCCGGACAGGCGCAGCAGCTGAAGGTTCAGTCCCGCCGACAAAGCACTGTCCCCCGCTGCGTCATTTCGGCGGGACGTGGGCCTCGGCCGGCGGGTTGATCAGCGCCCGTCCGCTCATGCCCGGCAGCAGCGCGCCCTGCGGCCCGGTCAGTCGCCCGTACACCTTGATCGAACGGCTGATCGGATCGACCTTGCCGGAGAGCCGCGCAACCTTGGCCGCATAGGTCGCGCCGGTCTCGTCGATCGCCACCTCGAACGGCGTTTCCGCCACCAGCCAGCTCAGCCAGCGCGACGGCACCACCATTTCCAGCACCAGGTCGTGGTCGTCCAGGATGTCCAGCAGGGGCTGGCCAAGTTGCACGAATTGCCAGTTGTGCGCTTCGACATTGGCGACGCGGCCGGTGAACGGCGCGCTCACCACGCAGGATTCCACCATTGCCTGGGCGCTCGCCAGCTCGCCGGCCGCCTCGGCCACCTCGGCGGCGGCGACGCCGTATTCCACCCCGCTGCCGGTACCCAGGTTGCGCAGCGTGGCGCGCGATTCGAAGAATCTCTGCTTGGCGGCGAGCAGGCCGCGGGCGCGCGCCACCGCGCCGTCGCGCTCGCCGCAGACGAAGCGCGCCAGCACATCGCCGCGGCTGAACCGGTCGCCGTCGCGCAGGGGAAATTCCTTCAGCCGTCCGGCCATCGGCGCACCGATGGTGGTGCTGGTCTCCGCCACCACCTGCACGCGGATGTCGCGCTGCGCGCTATCGGCCGGAGTCGCAGCGGACGGCAGCGTCGGCAGCAATTGCGAAGTCGGCGTCTGGGCACCGACAGCGAAAGGCGCCAGCGCCGCCAGCAGCAGCAGGCGCTTCATGAGCGCGGCGGCGGCGTCGGATCGGCGGCCGGCGTCGCCGGTATTTCGACTTTCGGCAACTCGCCGGCTTCCAGTCCGGCGATCGCCTGGCTCACGTCGCTCGACAGCTTCTCCAGGTCGGCGGTGTTGTCCACGCTCGGCGGCACCAGGTCCACGCCGGCCGAAATGTAGAGCGACGCCAGGGCAGAGTGCACCGCGGACAGCGCGCGGTCGCGGCTAAGTTCGGCGATCAGGCTCGACAGGTCGCGGCGGATCCGCTCGGATTCCGGCTGTGCCTGCGCCAGCGCGGCGTTGTGCGAGGCAGTGGTGATCTCACCCTGCACGTCGACGATCTGCTGGGCGGTGTCCAGGTCCTCCTGCGCGCTGAGAAATTCCTGGTAGCTGAGGTTGACCTGCGTCAGCACCGCCACGCTCAGCGCCAGGCGGCGGATGCGCGCCACTTCCACCCCGGTCTGGGCGGCGGCGATGGCGCGCGGGCCCTGCACCAGGTTCACCAGGTTGAAGGTGGCCTGCGCGCCGACGGCGCCCCAGGTCGGGTTGAACAGGTATTTGTTGGAATCGTAGCTGAGGCTGCCCAGGATGCCGACGCCCGGGAGCATCTTGATGATTTCCTTGTAAACGTCCTGGATGTCGATGCGCTCCTGGTAGGCTTCCTCGCGCAGCTCCGGCCGCATCGCCAGCCCGATCTCCTCAAGCTGGCGGTGGTCCACCCTCTGGGTGCGGAACAGCGGCTTCCGATCGGGTTGGGCGAGCGCCAGCGGGGCATCGGCCGGCACGTTGACCAGGGCGGCAAGCTGCACCTTGGCGGAGTTCAGGTCGGTCTGCAGCCGGCGCAGCTGGCCCACCACGGTCAGCATGGCGGACTCGAAATCCAGCGTCTGCAGCGGCGGCGCGGCACCGCTTCGACGAGAGCGGCGACTGGCCGCCAGGGTGCGCTCCGCCTGCGCCAGCAGCGGGCCGACGCGCGGCAGCAGCCGCTCAGCGGTGGCGGCCTTCCAGTAGGCTTCCTCGACCGACTTGGTGATCGAGTTGATCACCTTGCGGCGGCGTTCGACGGCGATGTAGGTGCGGTAGCCCTGCTGCTTGGCCTGGAAGTAGCTGACCCCGAGGTCGAGCATGTTCCAGGAGAATTCCAGCGAGGCGAAGCCGTGCGACGGCTCTTCCGAGAACGAGGGCTCCAACGATTGCCGGCGGGTGATTTCGGAAATGCTCGTTGCGGCGTTGTCGTTGCTGCGCAGGTTGTAGCCGGCGGTGGTGGCCAGCCGCGGCAGCATCTGCACCATCGCCAGGTCGAGCTGCTGCTCCTGCAGCGTCATCTGGGTTTTCGCGAGCTGGGCGTCGTAATTGTATTTCAGCGCCCGCGCCAGCGCCTCGGGCAGGGTCAGCGGCGCGGTGACCGGCACGTACTTGGCATACAGTGTGGAGTAGTCGGCCTCGGCGCGCGCGAAGTGTTCGGGAACGGTGATCGGTTGCGGCTTGATGGAGCACGCCGCCAGCAACAGCGCCGGCACCGCGGCAACGCCAAACCGCCAGGCCGGACAACGGCGGCCGGGGCGGGTTACGGGCAGGGTGGTCGTCGTCATGGTCTCTCCGTTCGCACGCGGCGCGGGACAGGGTAGGGCAATCAGGTACCGGTGCGGGCCGTGGCAGCGGCAATCGCATCGAGCAGAAGGCGGGCCTGTTGCAGTCGTCCGGCCAGTCCCGCCTCGCGCAGTTGGGCGGTGAAGCCGGGCCGGCCGGGCAGGACCATCGCGGTATCGTTTGCTTCGGCCGGCGCGGCGTCGTCGACGGGCGGCGCGTGCAGGCCGAGTAGCGGGTTCACCGGGGGTTCCGGCGCGTTGTTCAGCCGCCCGAGCGCCGAAAGCAGTTCGTTCAGCCCCTCGTCGTCGCGCCCGACCAGGATGCGGAAGCTCGCACTCGCCTCGTTGCCGTGGTTGTCGCGCGCGACGATGGTGATTTCCACCGGGCCGTAGGCACTGCGCGGCGGCGTACCGCTGAACGTCATGCTGCGCTCGTCGAAGGTCAGCCACTGCGGCAGTGGTTCGCCATCCGGCAGCCGCGCCTCATAGGTGAGTTGCGCATTGGGGTCGGAGTCCACGAACAGGTTGGACGGCACGGCGACGATGGCGTGCTGCTCGACGATGACGAAGCGCGAGCCCACGGAACCCACCAGCGACAGTCCGGCGATCTCCGGGTCGTGGAAGGTGATGAAATTCGCGCCTTCGTTGTTTCCGCTAAGGAATAACGTCGGCGGCAGCGGCGGTGTCAGGATCGGCGGCACCAAATCCACCGGCGGCGTCGGCGAGGTTGCGGGCGGTGTCCAGAAATCGAATGCGATCCCGGTGTAGCTGGCGTTCGCCGCGGGCGTGAAGGTCAGCGTCGCGGGGTTGGTGCCGCCGGAAGACGCCGTGGTACCCACCAGCGACGCCGCCGCCGCCGGGGTGTTGTCCAGCACATCGCCGGCCGGCGCATTCCCCCCGTTCGCACGCGCGGTAATCGTCACCGCGCCCGCTTTGTCCGGCACCAGCACGGCGAAGCTGCCGTCCGCGGCGGTCTGCACCGTCTCCGTGCCGGTCTGCCCGGTGAACGTCACCGTCACGGTCTGTCCGGCCAATCCCACCAGCGGTGCGTCGGTGCC
>CAIMEK010000741.1 GCA_903839965.1 uncultured Acetobacteraceae bacterium
CGTCACCGCGCCCGCTTTGTCCGGCACCAGCACGGCGAAGCTGCCGTCCGCGGCGGTCTGCACCGTCTCCGTGCCGGTCTGCCCGGTGAACGTCACCGTCACGGTCTGTCCGGCCAATCCCACCAGCGGTGCGTCGGTGCCCCTGATCGGCGAGGTGTCCTGGTTCACCGTGCCCGACACCACGTCGAGCCCGGCCGCCGCGTTCGCATGGTTGGTCGCCGGCGTCAGGCTGGTGCCCGCCAGCACCTCGTGCCCGCCCACTTCATGCGCCGGATCGAGCGCCGCCGAAGCCACGGTCGCGGTGCTGGCCGCGTCGGTCACGGCCTGCTGGACCTGGCTCAGCGGGATGGTCACCGTGTAGGTGAAGCTCTGGGCGCCGCCGGCCGGCAGATCGGTCAGCGTCGCCAGCAGGCCGGTGCCGCTGGTCGCGGCCGCAACGCCGGTGCCGCCGCCGGAGGTGATGCCGGTGTAGACGGGCGTGCCGACCCCGGCGCCCGGATCGGTGAGCGTAAGGCCATGCGCCGGGCCGTCGCCGGAATTGGTGATCGTATCGACATAGGTGACGTTGGCCGAGCCGTCCGGGTTGTAGGTGATCCCGGCGACATGCTTGTCCAGCGTGACCACCGGCGCTTCGACGTGCACGTAGTCGCTGACCGTGGCGGTGGACGTCGCATTGGCGGCGCCGACCATCGTGGTGGCCAGCGCGGTGCCGCCCGGCAGCGTTGCCCCGACCACCGCGTTGAACTCCACGACGACATAGTCCGGGGTGGCCGCCGAACCGTCGGTGTTGGTCAGCGTGCCGAGGTTGAAGGTGACGGTCTGCCCGGCAACCCCGATCGAGCCGCCCGCCAGCGCCGCCACCACCGGGTCGGTGGTGTCGCTCCCGGTGCCGAGGTCGAGCTTCGCCGCATTGACGCCGCTGCCCTCGGCAAGCTGCAGATGCACGCCGGTCAGCGACGTCGTGAAATCGCCGTTCGGGCTGACCAGCAGCACCGTGGTCGAGCCGTCGTTCTGGTAAGTGAGCCCGCTCGGCAGCGTCACCGTCATCGTCACGCCGGTGTTGGTGCCCTCGGACAATTGCAGCGTCGCCCGCATCCGCACGATCTCGCCGTCCGTGGTCAGCACGGAGGAGGGCACGGTCATGCCGTTCGGGTCGAACTGCGTGCCGAGATTCGCCGTGTCGTTCGAGCCGCCCACCACCGACAAGCTCGGCACGACGGCCGGCGGCACAACATTGACGCTCGCGGTCAGCACATTGCTGAGCAGGTCGCCGCCGGGGCCCTGGTCGTGCGGCCCAGACGGATCCGGCGCAAACCCGTTCAGCCCGATCGGGTCGCTGTTGGCGTCGTCGATCTGTGCCCCGATCACCACGCCGGTGATCGGCGGGCTGGCGCTGCCGGAATAGCCGTAGGCGAGGCCCTGCAGGACCTCGTTGACCACGGTGGCACTTACCCCGGTGGCGGCGAAGCTGACGGTCAGCTTGCCGCCGGTCTCGGTGAAGCTGCCGACCTGGCTGCCATTGTACAACAGGTGGCCGGTGCCGGTGTCGAGGAACAGGCCCGCGGTCGCGGTGCCGGAGCCGGTGAACACGTCACCGGCATTCGGCGTCGCCGTACCGGAGACGTATCGCTGCACGGTCAGCGTGGTGCCGCTGAAGTCGTGGCCGAACGAGGCGTCGAGCTGTGCGTCGGCGGCCGTCCCGGCCGGGAACAGCAGCACCGGCGTCCCGCCGGAGGTGAACGTCGCCGCGCCGGTCGGCCCGTTCGCCAGTACCGGCGCGGTATCGAGCGCGTGCCAGAAATCGAACGGGATCCCGGTGTAGCTGGTGTCCGCCGCCGGTGAGAAGGTCAGCGTCGCGGGGTTGGTGCCGCCGGAAGACGGCGTGGTGCCCACCAGCGACGCCGCCGCCGCCGGGGTGTTGTCCAGCACATCGCCGGCCGGAACATTCGTCCCGCTCGCATGCGCGGTGAGCGTCACCGCGCCCGCTTTGTCCGGCACCAGCACGGCGAAGCTGCCGTCCGCGGCGGTCTGCACCGTCTCCGTGCCGGTCTGCCCGGTGAACGTCACCGTCACGGTCTGTCCGGCCAATCCCACCAGCGGTGCGTCGGTGCC
>CAIMEK010000742.1 GCA_903839965.1 uncultured Acetobacteraceae bacterium
GCCTCGGCCGCCACCCGCAGCACGTCCGCCTCGCGCGACAGGTCGGCAGCGATGGTGCGCACGCCCACCTGCCGGCGCGCCCGCACCGCCGCCGCGGCGGCGTCCAGCGTGGCCTGGCTGCGCGCCGCCAGCACCAGGTCCACCCCTTCCTCGGCCAGCACCAACGCGGTGGCCCGCCCGATGCCGCGCGATCCGCCGGTCACCAGCGCCCGCTTGCCCGCCAGGTCCAGGTCCATCGGTCAGGCCGCCTGCCGCAGCCGGCCGGCATAGGCCCGGCACGCCTCGCCGAACGCGCGGAATATCGCCACGCTGTCCGGGTTCTCCGCGTAGCGCCATTCCGGATGCCACTGCAGGCCGAGCGCCCAGCCCGGCGCACTCGCCACCCGCACCGCCTCGATCGTGCCGTCCGACGCCACGGCCTCCACCACCAGCCCCTCGCCCAGCGCGTCCAGCCCCTGCCCGTGCAGCGAATTCACCTCGGTCTCCGACTTGCCGAGCAGCCGCGCCGTCTGGCCAGAGAGCCGCACGCCATGCTTGGGCCGGTATTTCTGCTCCGTCGTGCCGGGGCCGCCGCGATGGTCCATCCGGCCGGGCAACTCATGCACGCACTGGTGCAGCGTGCCGCCCTGCGCCACGTTCAGCTCCTGGATGCCGCGGCAGATCGCCAGCACCGGCAGGCCGCGCGCCAGCGCCGCGCGGATCATCGGCAGTGTGGTGGCATCGCGCGACGGATCGTGCCTGTCCGGCGTCAACGACTGGGTCACGCCGTAGCAGTGCGGCTCGACATTGCTCGGGCTGCCCGACAGCAACAGCCCGTCCAGCCGGTCGAGCATCGCCAGCATGCCCTCGCCCATCGGCGGCAGCAGCACCGGCATGCCGCCGGCCCCGCCAACCACCGCCGCCGCATAGCGCGCCGGCGTGGCGTGCTGCATCAGGCCGTTGAGATCCCGGTTGCAGGCCGGGATACCGACAATAACGCTCATGGCGCCGCGCATCCTCGAATGGTCCAACCGCAGATTATAAGGAATGCGCGGCGTGGTTTCCCATTACCGCTTCGGCCGGCAGGCATCGAAAATATTCGCGCTCAGCGCGCCGATGAACATCAGCCCCGCCATCGGCCGCACCGTGCCGTCGCTGGCCAGCCCCACCAGCAGGCCGCTGACCGCGCCGAGCGCGAACTGCAGCGTTCCCATCAGCGCCGAGGCACTGCCGGCATGCGCCTGGTGGCGGCTCAACGCACCCACCGCGGCGTTCGGCGTATTGAATCCGTTGGTCGAGATCGACACGAAAATCGGCAGCGCCACCCAGATCCAGTGCGCCGGCCGCACGAAAGCCAGCACCAGCAGCGACCCATTTGCCGCCAGCATCACCCGCACGCTGGCGTTCAGCACCCGCCCCGCGCCGAACCGGCCGACCAGCACCGGATTGAGCTGCGAACATACGATCAGCCCGGCCGCGCAGCACCCGAACAACCCCCCATAGCCGGCCGGCCCGAGATGGTAGACCTCCTCGAACACCCCGGGCGAACCGCTCAGATAGGCGAAGAAGCTGAAGGTGACGAACCCGCCCACCAGCGCGTGCGTGATGAAGCTGCGCTCGCCCAGGATCGAGCCGTAGCGCTGCAACTGCCCGTCCAGCCCAAGCTTCACCCGCCGGGTCGCCGGCAGCGTATCGGGCAGCAGCCACCACACCAGCACGCAGCACATCGCCCCGTAGCCGGCGCACACCCAGAAAATCGCCTGCCACCCGGCGAAGGCCAGCACCACGCTGCCGACCGTCGGGGCCAGGATCGGCGCCGCCCCCATCACCAGCATCAGCCGGCTCATCAGCCGCGCCGCCGCGTGCCCGTCCGCCAGGTCGCGCACGATGGCGCGCGGAATCACCATGCTGGCCGAACCGCCGAACGCCGAGACCAGCCGGCACACCGACAGCGACACCGGGTCGGGCGCCACCGCGCAGCCCACCGTCGCCAGCGTGTAGACCGCGGTGCCCACCAGCAACGGCCCGCGCCGGCCGTAGCGGTCCGCCAGCGTGCCCTGGGTGATCTGCCCCACCGCCAACCCCGCGAACCACGCCGCCAGCGTCATCTGCGCGGTGCCCGGCACGCCGCCCAGCGCCGCTTCGATGGCCGGGAAGGCCGGCAGGTACATATCGGTCGAAATCGGCCCGACGGCGGTGAGGAATCCAAGCAGCCCGGGTAGCCACGCGGGGAACGTCATGCGCTACCATGTGGCGTATGCGGCGACAACGAAAGCCCCCATGGCAATCGCCGCGCATCGGGAGGATGCAGCGATGGACGCAGCGAACGAATTCCACGGCCGGAAGGTCGTCATCACCGGTGCCGCCGGCATCTTCGGCGGCTGGTTCGCCGCCGCCTTCGCGCGGCGCGGCGCCACGCTCTGCCTGGTCGACCTCCGCCGCGACCGCCTCGACGGTGTGGTGGAGCGCCTCGGCCTCGACCCCGCCACCACCCTGCTGCACGGCACCGATCTCACCGACGCCGCCGCCATCCACACCCTGGCCGGGCAGGTCGCCGCCGCCTGGGGTGCGCCCGACATCCTCGTCAACAACGCCGGCGTCTACCCGCGCACCGGACTGCTGATCGAGCTGGACGTGGCCGAATGGGACCGCATCTTCGCCGTCAACCTGCGCGCGCCGTTCCTGCTCACCCGCGCCATGGCGAAACTGATGATCGCCCGCGGCTCACCCGGCGTGGTGGTCAATATCGGCTCCGGCGCGTCGCGGCAGATGCGCACCGGCTCGGTGCCCTACTGCACCAGCAAGACCGCGCTGGAACGCCTCTCCAAGGGCCTCGCGCTGGAACTCGCCCCGCACCGCATCCGGGTGAACGTGGTCGAGCCCGGCTTCGCCCCGGGCAGCGATTTCTCCCTGCTGCCGGAAGCCTATGTCGAGCGCATGGCGGCGCGCATCCCGCTCGGCCGCACCTCCGGCCCCGACGACGCCGCCGGCGCGGTGCTCTATCTGTGCTCCGAGGCCGCCGCGTTCGTCACCGGCGCGGTGCTGAGCGTGGACGGCGGCAATTCCATCGGCACCTACCAGCCCGCCGCCACCAAGGGCTGATGGCATCCCTCACCCTGCGGGCGGCGGTGCTGGCGCTGCCCTGCCTCGCCGCCGCCCCGCCGCTGCCCGGCGACATCGAATTGCGCATGCCCGTGCCCGGCGCCTGCATTTCCTCGCCCTTCGGCACGCGCCACCAGGTCGGCCCGCACGCTTCACTCACACACAACGGCATCGACCTGCCCGCCGTCGCCGGCACCTGGGTCGGCGCCGCCGCCGCCGGCCGTGTGGTGGCCGTGCGCCACCTGGGCTCCTCCGGCCTGGAAGTCGACATCGCCCATGGGCCGGGCTTCATCACCCGCTACGCCCATCTCGGCGCCGTCGCCCCCAGCATCGCCACCGGCCGCACCCAGGTCGGCGCGGGCGAGCGCATCGGCCGGGTGGGACGCACCGGCGTCACCTACGGCACCCACCTGCACTTCGAAATTCGCCTGCAGGGCAACCCCATCGACCCGGCTCTCTACCTGAACACGAAAAATTGCTGATTGTTGCTTTCGGCCCTTTCGCCTCGCCACCGAGCATGATAACGACTCTGTCATGCCCCTGCGAACCCGGCTGCTTCGGCTCGCGACCCTGCTCCTGGCCCTGACGGCGGCGCCCGCCGCCGTGATGGCCGCCGCCCCCTGCGGGGACATGACCATGCCCGCCCCGGGCCTCAAAACCGTCGGGCGCGGCTACACCGGCCACCATTCCGGCATCGACCTGCTGGCGCCCTATGGCTCGCCGGTGCGCGCCGCCGCTGCCGGCACCGTCATCTTCGCCGGCCGCTACTTCGGCTACGGCAACATGATCGACATGCGCCACCACGACGGCGTGGTGACCCGCTACGGCCACCTGTCGCACTTTGTCCCCACGCTGCACCCCGGCACCACCGTCCACTCCGGCGAACTGATGGGCTATGTCGGCGCCACCGGCCGCGCCACCACCTCACACCTGCACTTCGAGGTGCGCGTCGACGGCCGCGCCGTTGACCCCAAACCAGCCCTCGCCCTGGCCACCTGCCAGCAACCGAAAATCCCCCGCGAAACCATCGAAGTGGCCCGCGCCCCCGAGACGCGCCAGGGCGGCTGGGCAAGGTAGGGAAGGCCAGGGGCTTCGCC
>CAIMEK010000743.1 GCA_903839965.1 uncultured Acetobacteraceae bacterium
AGGTGGCCTGCACGGTAATCGGCGCCAGCGTATTGGGCAGGATGTGCTTGAGGATGATCTTCGGCACCCGCGTGCCGGAGGCCACCGCCGCCTCCACATAGGGCTGTTCGCGCAGGCTCAGCACCACGCCGCGCACCAGCCGGGTCACCCGCGGCACCTCGGCGATGGTGATGGCGAGGATGACGTTCTGCACGGAGCCGCGGGTCAGCGCCATCAGCGCAATCGCCAGCAGGATCGAGGGGATCGACATCATGCCGTCCATCACCCGCATCACGATCGCGTCCAGCCAGCGCACGAAGCCCGAGCACAGGCCGATGAACATGCCGATGACGGCGGCGCAGGTCGCCACCGAGAAGCCGACGACCAGCGACACCCGCGCGCCGTACAGCACCCGCGAGTACACGTCCCGCCCCAGCATGTCGGAGCCGAACCAGTATTGCACCACCGGCGGGCGCGTCCCGCCGGTGAACCAGTAGGCGAACCAGGCCACCAGGTCCGGCGGCGAGCGGGTGCGGCGGGCCGGCGCCAGCGCGGTGGGATCGACCGTGCCCAGCCAGGGCGCGCAGATGGCGATGGACAGGATCACGGCCAGCAGGAAGCCGCCGGCGGCGATGGTGGGATGACGGTAGACGAACATGCCGAGGTGCCCGCGCCGCTTGCGCGGCGGCAGCACGTCCGCCAGTTCGGGGGCGGCGGCGTGGCCGCTCCGATCGAGGGTACTGGTGCTCAATAGCGGATCCTCGGATCGAACACGGTGTAGAGCAGGTCGACGCCCAGGTTCACCAGCACGTAGACGAAGCTGAACATCAGCACGACGCCCTGGATGACCGGATAGTCGCGCCGCAGGATGGCATCCACCACCAGGCGGCCGACGCCGGGAATGGCGAACACGCTTTCGGTCACCACCGCGCCGCCGATCAGCCCGGCCACGCCCAGGCCGATGACGGTAACGATGGGCACCGCGGCGTTCTTCAGCGCGTGGACGAACAGGATGGCGTGCTGGTCCACCCCCTTGGAGCGCGCGGTGCGCACGTAGTCCTGGTTCAGCACCTCCAGCATGGTGGCGCGGGTGATGCGCGCGATCAGCGCGATGAAGGCGCTGCCCAGGGTAACGGCGGGCAGCGCGAGGTTGCTGATCCACGGGCCGATGCCGTTGGCAATCGGCGTGTAGCCCTGCACCGGGAACATGTCGAGTTGCAGCGCGAAGGTATAGGCCAGCAGGTAGCCCACCACGAACACCGGCACCGAGAACCCGGCCACCGCCATGATCATCACCACCCGGTCGATCCAGGTGCCGTGCTTCCACGCCGCCAGCACGCCCATCGGCACGGCGAAGCTGATCGACAGCGTCAGGGTGAGCAGCATCAGCGACAGCGTCGGTTCGATGCGCTGCGCGATCATGTGGGTGACCGGCAGGTTGGTGAAGATGGACTGGCCCAGGTCGCCGTTCATCACATGCCACGCCCATTCGCCGAAGCGGATGACGAAGGGGCGGTCCAGGCCAAGCGAGGCGCGGATGCGGTCGACGTCGGCGGGCGTCGCCTGGTCGCCGGCGATGATCGCCGCCGGATCGCCCGGGGCGAAGTACAGCAGGCTGAACACGAACAACGCCACCACCGCCATGACGGGGATGGTGGCCAGGATGCGCCGTGCGGCGTAGGCGTACATGCCCTCGGCCTCTTCCTTACGCTCTCAGGTGGACCCGGGGCGCCGCAGCGCCCCGGGAAGTCTAGGCGCGGTCAGGCCTTCTGCACACCCCAGAACACCGGGATCGGCGCCTTCACCACGCCGGAGAGGCCACGGCGCCAGGCCTGGTACATCTGGAAGAAGCCCGTCGGCCCGTAGGTTACCACGTCGAACGAGGCGCGATTGATGGCCGCCATCGCGGTTTTTTCCGCCGCCAGGTCCGGGGCGGCGTACCAGTCGGCGATGCGCGCCTGCACCTCGGGCGAATTCGGCCAGCCGAACCACGCCTTGGGCCCGCCGCAATCGAGCGCCGTGTACGGCGCGGGGTTGATGCAGTCCGACCCGGCATGCCAGGTGTGGAAGATGTTCCAGCCGCCCTCGGCAGGCGGGTCCTTCTTGGCCCGGCGCGCGCCCACCGTGCCCCAGTCCGTGGCCACGTAGTCCACGTTGAAGCCCAGTTTACTCAGCAGGTCCTGCGTCACCTCGCCTTCCGCCTTGGTAATCGCCACATCGGTGGCGACCAGCAGCGTCACCTTGGCGCCGAGTTGCCCGGCCTCGGCCAGCAGCTTCTTGGCCGCCGTGAAGTCGCGCGGACCCTTCAGGATGTCGCCGCCGTCCTCGGTGTAGGTGGGTGTGCCGGGCGTGAAGTAACTGGCCAGCGGCTTCCAGAGATCGGGGTTGTCGCCCACCACGGCCTGCATGTAGTCGGTCTGCGACAGCCCCATCAGCAGGGCGCGCCTGGCCCGCACGTCATTGAACGGCGGCTGCAGGTGGTTCATGCGCAGGCTGCCGATATTGCCGAGCGGATCGGCGATGTCGACAACGATGTCGCGATTCTTCCTGAGCAGCGGCACCAGGTCGGGCAGCGGCGTTTCCCACCAGTCGATCTCGCCGTTCTGCAGCGCCGCGCCGGCGGTGGCGGGGTCCATGATGACCCACTCGATGCGGTCGAACAGCACGCGCTTGCCGCCGGCCAGCCACTCGCCCGGCTCCGGACGCGGCGCGTAATCGGCGAATTTCTCGAACACCGCCGAGGCGCCCGGCACCCAGGCGGCGCGGTCGAACTTCATCGGCCCGGAACCGACGTACTCGCTGATCAGTTGGAACGGGTCGGTTCTGGCGATCCGCTCGGGCATCATCAACGCCGTCGGCGCATTGTTCTTGCCCAGCGCGAACAACATCTTGGGGAATGGCTTGTTGAGCCGGAAGCGGAAGCTGCGGTCGTCGAGCGCCTCCAGCGCATCCATCCGCCCGGCGATCAACTGGCCCATGGTGTCGCGCACCATCCAGCGCTGCAGGCTGGCGATGCAGTCGCGGCTGAGCACCGGCTCGCCGTCGTGGAATTTCAGGCCGGGACGCAACCGGAAGGTCCAGGTCTTGAACGCGGCGTCGACCTCGTGGCCCTCGACCATCTGCGGCTGCGGCTCCAGCCGGGCATTCACGCCGTACAGCATGTCCCACACCAGCAGCGCCGCGTTGCGCACCACGTATTGGGTGCCGGCCACCGCATCCATGCTGGAAAGGTTGGCCTGCGGCACGAACCGCAGCACCTTGTCGCCCTGGGCCGTGGCGAGGTTCGGCGCGGCCAGCAGGCCGGCGGCGGCGCCGGCCAGGAATTCACGTCGTTTCATCGAGTCCGCATCCCTCTGTCATTCTGTTGCGCGACCGCGGCGACATGCCGCGGCCCCCCGCCACCCTGGACATGGGACCGGCTTTTTCCCCGACACCTTGTGTTGAGCTGCCCTGGTGGCGGTGTCCACCGCAGGGCATGGTCCGAACTTGCAGCGTCCGACGGGCCGTGCAAGTCAGATATGCATCAAACGACGATCCGCCCCTTATGACAAGTCCGGGATTCCGTTCTTGGGCTTCCCAATCGGCTCCGGCATGGGTAAGGGCGGCTGCCATGGAGGCCATGCTGGCTCGTTTCACCCCCGACGCCCTGCGCGCGAAATTGCCGCTCTTCGTGCAATTCCTGCGATTCGGCACCGTCGGGGCCGCCGGCTTCGTGGTCGACACCGCCACGGTCTACGCCACCCGCGGCGCGCTCG
Organism: uncultured Acetobacteraceae bacterium; assembly: GCA_903839965.1. Classification (GTDB taxonomy): domain Bacteria; phylum Pseudomonadota; class Alphaproteobacteria; order Acetobacterales; family Acetobacteraceae; genus Rhodovastum. The sequence goes on from CAIMEK010000743.1 coordinate 3,735, forward strand.
GCCTGTACGGCGCGGGCACCGTCGCCTACCTCACCGCCGCCACCGCCACCTGGCTGTTCAACCGGCTGTGGACCTTCCGCGGCAGCGGCAGCGGTCCGGCGCACCGGCAATGGATGGCCTTCCTGGCCGCCAACCTGCTGGGCTTCGTGCTCAACCGCGGCACCTATTTCACCCTCGTGACCATCAGCGCCACCTGCGCCGCCGAGCCGGTGCTGGCGGTGGCCGCCGGGGCCATCGCCGGCATGTTCATCAACTTCCACCTCTCCCGCTCCGTGGTGTTCCGTTGACGGCGAACCGGCGGATCGCGGTGATCGTGCCGTGCTACAACGAGGAAGTGGCGATCGGGCGCGTCGTTGCCGGTTTCCGCGCCGCCCTGCCCGGCGCTGACATCATCGTCTACGACAACAATTCACGCGACCGCACCGCCGAGGCGGCGCGCACCGCCGGCGCCGTGGTCCGCCGCGAGACCCTGCAGGGCAAGGGCCACGTCATCCGCCGCGCCTTCGCCGACATCGAGGCCGACATCTACGTGCTGGTCGACGGCGACGACACCTACGACCCCGCCACCGCACCCGCCATGGTGCGCCTGCTGGTCGAGCAACGGCTCGACATGGTGACCGGCTCGCGGGTGGGCGGCGGCGCCGGCGCCTACCGTGCCGGCCACCAGTGGGGCAACCGCGCGCTCACCGGCCTGGTGCACGCCCTGTTCGGCAACCGGGTGTCCGACATGCTGTCGGGCTATCGCGTGTTCAGCCGCCGCTTCGTCAAGTCCTTCCCCGCGCTGGCCAGCGGCTTCGAGACCGAAACCGAGTTCACCGTGCACGCGCTGGAACTGCGCCTGCCCGTGGGCGAGCTGCCGACCCCCTACCGCGAGCGACCGCAGGGTTCGGCCAGCAAGCTGCACACGCTGCGCGACGGCGTGCGCATCCTGCGCACCATCCTCATGCTGATGAAGGATGGCCGGCCGCTGGCGTTCTTCTCCGCCGCCGCGGTCGTGCTGCTGGCCGCGGGCCTCGGGGTGGGCCTGCCGGTGGTGCTGACGTTCCTGCGCACCGGCCTGGTGCCGCGGCTGCCCACCGCGGTGCTGGCGACGGGCCTGATGCTGATCGGCTTCCTGTCGTCCGCCTGCGGGCTCATCCTCGACTCGGTGGCGCGCGGGCGGCAG
>CAIMEK010000744.1 GCA_903839965.1 uncultured Acetobacteraceae bacterium
ACCGCGCTGGACCACGGGCTCAATCACCCCAGGGCAGGTCGGGCTCCCTTCCGCACCCGAGCGGGTAAGCTTACCCGCTCGGGTGCCCACAGAGATACAAGGGCGGAGCCCTGGCCTTCCTTCACCTTGACGCCGCCGGGGGGTTCGGCCATAAGCCGCGCCTTCGATCGACCGAGGGTTTTGACCATGTCCCGCCGCTGCGAGATTACCGGCAAGGGCGTCCTGTCCGGCAACAATGTCAGCCATGCCAACAACCGGACGCGCCGGCGTTTCCTGCCCAATCTGCAGGAGTCGTCGATGTTGTCGGACATTCTCGGCGTCAGCGTCACCATGCGCCTGTGCACCCGCGCCATTCGCACGGTGGAGCATAATGGCGGCATCGATGCGTTTCTGCTCGGCACCCGCGACAGCCGGCTGGCCGAGCCTGCCCGGGTGGTGAAGCGGCGCATCATCCGTGCCCAGGCCAAGCGCCAGGCGGCGGCGGTCTGATCCTCCCGGATAAGTGTTCGGTGGGTGTGGTTATCTGGCATCCGCCGGCGCGTTGAAGCGAATCGCGTTTCGGCCGGGCTTTCGGCTATGACGGTCCGTGCAATCTGGTCTGCGCGGAGCGTACCTGTGCCATGAGACTTTTGCTTACCCGGCTGTTCATCCTGTTGCTCGGGCTGGTGGTGGCCGGTCCTGTCCGCGCCGAGCCGGTCGCGAACGTTCGCATCGACCGTTCGGACGTGGCGTATGTGGTCAATCCGGACCAGACCTACAGCGAAACGGTGACGGTCGATCGTACCCTGTTGACCACTCGCGGCATCCAATCGCACGACCGTTCCGCGATCACCTACTACCCGGACCAGCAGAGTCTGGCGGTGTTGGAGGCCTGGGTCGACCAGCCCGACGGCAGCCGTCTGTTGGTTGGCCCGGAGGGCCGGTTCACGCGGCCCTCGGCGGCCACCCATGGGGCTCCCGGCTTCACCGGCAGCCTGACCACCACTGTCGTCTATCCGCAGCTTCGCCCGGGCAGCCGCACGCATCTGGCGTTCCGGCGGGTACAGACCACGCCGCCGCTGCTCGGGTTCAACGCATGGTCGGCGGGCGAGCTGGTGGACCCGACCTTGCAGGACAAAATGGCGATCGACCTGCCGGCCGACCTCAATCTGCGCTGGCGCAGCCGCGGCGCGGTGACGGTGAGCGACACCGTCGAGGGCGGGCGCCGGTACATCGTCGCCACGATAGCGCCCACTCAGGGCCAGGAGCCCGAGCGCAGTTCGGTCGATGGCAGCGATTACCAGCCGCTCTTCCTGGCTACCACCTTGCCGGGGTTGGAGGCGATCGGCGCCATCTACTACCGGCAGAGCCAGGGGCGTGCGGTGGTCACGCCCGAGATCGCTGCGTTGGCGGCCAGGGTCGTCGGCGACCGCACCGGGCTGGACGCCGCCCGCGCCATCTACGACTGGGTGACCGTCAACATCCGCTACATCGCGCTCACCCTGAAGCCGGACGACGGCTGGGTGCCGCACGCCGCCGCCGACGTGCTGGCCAACGGCTACGGCGACTGCAAGGACCATGCGGTGCTGATGCAGGCGCTGCTGTCGGCGCGGGGCATCGTCGGGCAGGCGGCGCTGATCGACTGGGGCGCGCGGTATGCCGACCTCCCGCTGGCCAGTCCGTACGAGTTCAACCACGCCATCGTCTATCTGCCGGACTACGACATCTTCCTGAATCCGACCGACCCCTATGCCCCGTTCGGCAGCCTGGACCGCACGCTGTCGGGCAAGCGGGTGGTGATCGCCACTGGCACGGGTCGGGTGGCGCGCACGCCCGCCTCGACGCCTTCGAGCTATCGCTACGCCATCGACAGCCAGGTCGCCATCGATGCCGAGGGCAATATCGAGGGCCGCGCGACGTGGACGATGTCGACCAACGTGGACGCCGGCATCCGCGCCACCCTGGCGAGCGCCAGTTCGCCGAGCGACCTGATGGACCGGCTGTTGCTTGGCACGCCGGAGGGCGGGTTCGGCAGCTTCAAGGCGAGCGACCCGCGCGACCTGGCCACCCCGCTGACGGTGAGTGCGACCTGGCGCAGTCCGCGCGGCGTGACGTTGCGCGACAACGAGGCGGCTATTGCCGTGCCGGGCGGGCCCGACCTCAAGCCGGCGTATCGGCTGCGGCGCTACCTGTCCGCCGACGGGGCGCGTCGCACGCCGATGCTGGTCGGCGCCAGCGAGCTGAGCTGGACCACCACGATCAGCCTGCCGGCCGGCATCGCGGCCACGCGGTTGCCGTCGGATGTGGATGTGGCGACCGGGGCGGGGCGCTACACCGCGAGCTACCGGCACGAAGCGGCGGCGATGCGGGTCAGCCGCACGCTGGTGATCGACCGCGACGTGTTCCAGCCCACGGAGTATCCGGAGCTGGAGCGGCTGCTGTACGCGGCGCTGGATGATGCCCGCAGCACGCTGACCCTGGCGCGCGCCGAGGCGGCGGTGGTGGCGCACTGAGGGGGCTTTCGCTGCGGCCCCTCCCCGCGGCCGGATCGGCCACGCCGCCCTGGGTCAGGCCGCGACGACGGGATGCCCCAGGGCCTGCGCGGCGCGGATCAGCGCGGCGTCGTGCGTGGCCAGTGGCAGCCGCCGCCGCAGGGCGAGATCGAGATAAGTGGCATCGTAGACGGTCAGCCCCTGCTCGCGCGCGAGGTCCAGCACCGGACCGAGCGTGCGGGAGGGGGCGTCGTCCGTCTCGATGCCCAGGCCGCCCAGCAGTTCCAGCAAGGCCGCGCTCGTGGCGGCGCCGATGCGCCCGCGGCGTTCGGCGACCAGCAGCAGGTGCGCCGTCTCGGTGTGCCACAGCCCCGGCACCACGGCGGGGCCATCGACCAGGCCGCGGAACAGCGCCAGCACGGCCTCGGTGCGTTCGTCGGCGAACAGCCAGGCGCCGGTGATCGAGGCGTCCAGCACGCAGGCGGTCATCGGTTGCGGCCGCTGTCGATGGCATCCCGCACGCTGCCGCCGAGCGTCCAGGTGCGGGTGAGCGCTTCGATCCGGTCGAGCGCCTCCGCGATGCGCGCGGGGTCGCGCGGCCGGACCGGAACCAGTTCGGCCACCGGCTTGCCGTGCCGGGTGATGGTGAAGCGTTCGCCCTTCTCCACCCGCTCGAGCAGTTCGGAGAGATGGGTTTTCGCGTCGAAGGCGCCGATCAGGCTCATATCAACCAGTCTCCAACCAGTTTAATATAACGCTCGGGCGCATGCCCCGCAAGCCGCTTCCGCGGACTCGCCCCAGGCGATACACCCAGGCCATGCCGCACGCCGATTTCGTCCACCTGCGCGTCCATTCCAGCTATTCGCTCAGCGAAGGCGCCATCAAGGCCGACAAGATCCCGGCCCTGGCCCGCGAGGCCGGCATGCCGGCGGTGGCCATCGCCGATACCGCCAACCTGTTCGGTGCGCTGGAATTTTCCCAGGCCTGCGCCGGGCGTGGCGTGCAGCCCATCATCGGCTGCCAGATCGGCGTCACCCGCGAGGACAATCCCCGCATGGCGCCCGACCCGGTGGTGCTGCTGGCGCAGAACGCCAAGGGGTTCGCCAACCTCCGCCGCCTTTCCTCCGCCGGTTTCCTCGACACCGACCCCGGCCTGAAGCCGCAGCTTCCGCTGGCGCGCATCGCCGAACATTCCGCCGGCCTCATCGTGCTCACTGGCGGCACCCAGGGCCCGCTCGCCCGCCTGCTGGCGGAGGGGCAGAAGCCGGAGGCCGAACGCCTGCTCGCTGCCCTTAGCGAGGCGTTCGGCGACCGCACCGTGGTCGAACTGCACCGCCACGGCCTGGCGGCGGAACGCGCCGTCGAGCCCGGCCTGATCGCGCTGGCCGACGCCGTGGGCGCCCCGCTGGTCGCCACCAACGACTGCTTCTTCGCCAAGCCCGAAATGTACGAGGCGCACGACGCGCTGCTGTGCATCGCCGAGGGCCGGCTGCTCTCCGAGCGCGACCGCCGCCGGGTCACCCCGGAACACTGGTTCAAGCCGGCGGCGATGATGCGCGCGCTGTTCGCCGACCTGCCCGAGGCCTGCGACAACACGCTGGCGATCGCCCGGCGCTGCGCGGTCATGGCGGAAACCCGCAAGCCGGTGCTGCCGGTCTCCCCCAAGGTCCGCCCGGGCAGCAGCGAGGAGGAGACCCTGCGCGCGATGGCCGCCGAGGGGCTGGAGCGCCGGATGAACGCCATGCCGGCGGACGCGCCGACCCGCCAGCGCTACGGCGAGCGCCTGGCCTACGAACTCGACGTCATCGTGCGGATGAAATTTCCCGGCTACTTCCTGATCGTCGCCGACTTCATCCAATGGGCGAAATCGCAGGACATCCCGGTCGGCCCGGGCCGCGGCTCCGGCGCCGGGTCGGTGGTGGCCTGGGCGCTGACCATCACCGATCTCGACCCGATCCGCTTCGACCTGCTGTTCGAGCGCTTCCTCAATCCCGAGCGGGTGTCGATGCCCGACTTCGACATCGACTTCTGCCAGGACCGCCGCGACGAGGTGATCGACTACGTGCGCCGCGAATACGGCGCCGACCGGGTGGCGCAGATCATCACCTTCGGCAAGCTGCAGGCGCGCGCCGCGGTGCGCGACGTCGGCCGCGTGCTCGGCCTGCCGTTCGGCCAGGTCAACAAGGTCGCCGAACTGATCCCAAACAACCCTGCCAAGCCCGTGACTTTGCAGGAAGCCGTGGATGGCGAGCCGCGGTTGCAGGAGATGCGCGAGCAGGACGAGGCGGTACGCCGGCTGTTGGAGATCGCCCTGCAGATCGAGGGTCTGTATCGTCACGCCAGCACCCATGCCGCCGGCGTGGTGATCGGCGACCGGCC
>CAIMEK010000745.1 GCA_903839965.1 uncultured Acetobacteraceae bacterium
CCGCCAGCAGGTCGGGCGCCAGCACGCCGAGCCAGTCCAGATACTCGGCCGGCGTGCGGCCATGGCGCGCCTGGATGGTGGCCACCTCGCGCGCGCTCTGCGCGAGGTGCGTGGTGATCGGCGCACCGACCGCGCGCGCGCGGGCGGCGGCGGCGCGCAGCAGGTCCGGCCCGCAGGTGTCGGTGGCGTGCGGGCTCATCGCCAGGCGGATGCGGCCCGCGTCGCGGCCTTCCCATTGCGCGTGCAGCACGTCCCACGCTGCCAGGTCCGCCGCGCCGTCATCGCTGCGACCCTCCGCCGCGGCATAGGCCACGGTGCCGTCGGCGTTCGCCTTCGGGTCCGAGGTGGAGAACAGGTAGGGTGCGCCATAGAAGCGGATGCCAAGTTCCAGCGCCGCGTCGAACATCTCCGGGATGCCGTTGCGGAACGGCTCCATCACCGTCGCGGCGCCGCCGCGCAGCACCTGCAGGATGCCGAGCCGGGCAATGGCCAGCCGCTCCTCGTGCGACAGGATGTCGATGCCGCGCCGGCTGAGCGGCATGAGCACCGTGTAGACAATGCTGCTACTGGTCTTGCGTCCGCCGCCATCCTCGGTGTGGGTGCGCGCGATCGCTTCGCTGTAGCTGTGGTTGTGCAGGTTGAGCAGCCCCGGCAGCACGAAGCGGCCAGGCCGGTCGAGCACGCACTCCGCCGCCGGCCGCTCCCGTGTTACCGCCGCGATGCGGCGGCCTTCCACCAGCACCCAGCGATTGGCCAGCACTGTCGCCTGTCCGTCCTGTTCCACCAGCACGTGGCTGCCGAAAATCGCGGTGGTTGCGGGCGAGGTCATGCGCGGCGCTCCGTTCGAGGGATGAGGCGATCAGGCCGGGGGATATTCCAGAATGCCGCGGTGCCGCTCAAGCAGCGGGAACGGGCGGCGCAGCCGGAAGCGGATCTTGCGGTCGTCCGGCGCCGAAAGCTCGTCGGTCGCCTTCATCAGCGCGTCGCCGAACGCATCGCGCTTGGACCAGCGGCGGATCGAGGCGGTGCAGTCGCGCGCCAGCACGCGCTCGCCGTCGTGCCATAGCCTGCCGTCGTCGCCGACGGTATGGCCCTGCACCATCTGCAACGTGATTTCCAGCTTCGAGTTCATGCCGTACAGCGTATCGAACACCATGAACCCGTTGGGTGACGGCCCCGGCAGCGCGCTTCACGGCGGGCAAGGCAAGGGCGGGAAGGGCAGCGGCCGCGCGGGGCGATGCATGGCGACATTCTCCTCCGGGGCATGCCGCCCCTCTACGTGCGGTACCGGCTGGCGGAAAGACGTTCCGGTGTGTCCGCACGAGCAATAGAGCAAACCGCGCCGAACCGGGCAACCGGGCGGTTCAGAACCCGACTTTCCAGCTGCCGTCGGCAAATCGCGAGAACCGGTAGGGCGCCGGGTCCACCGCGACCGGGTCGCCGGCCACGATATCGGCCATCAGCTTGCCGGCGCCCGGGCCGATGCCGAACCCATGCCCCGAGAAGCCGGTCACAAGATAAAAGCCCGGCACCGCATCGACGGCGGAAATGACCGGCACCGCATCCGGCGTCACATCGATCAGCCCGGCCCAGCGCTCCGCCTCCCGCGCCTCGGCGAAGGCCGGAAAGCCACGCGCCACGGTCCGCCTGGCCTGCTCGATCACCGCGTCCTCCGGTGCCGGGTCGAGCACGCGCACCTGCTCGAACGGCGAGGTCGCGTCCAGCGCCCAGCGCCGCGGCGTGTTCCATTCGGTGAGGAAACGGCGGCTCAGGCGCAACCTCACCTCGCGCCAGGTTCGCCGGAACGTCGGCATGTAGTCGAAGAACAGCCGGAAACTGTCGGGGGTAAGTTCGGCCGCCGTGGAATTGCGCCGCGCGATGGAATAGCCACCGTCCAGCCGCTTGCGGAACGCGAAATCGCCGCCGCCGGCGGTGGTCTCCGGCGGCCCGTCCATCGGCTCGGTGCGTAACACGCTGCCCAGCACCTTCAACTGCGGCAAATCGATGCCGATATTACCGCAGAACAGCCGCGACCAGGCGCCACCGGCCAGCACCACCTGTCCGCAGCCGATGACGCCCCGTTCGGTGACCACGCCGCTGATCCGCCCGGCCTCCGTCTCCACCCCGCGCACCGCGCAACCGATGTGCACCGTCGCGCCGAGCCGCCTGGCGGCGAGCGCCACCGCCGCGGAAGCCTTGGTCGGCTCCGCGCCGCCATCGCTCGGCGTGTACAGCGCGCCCACGAAGCGCCGCCCCGGCCCGGGCAGCACATCGGCGATTTCGTCAGCGCTCAGCAGGCGGGAATCGAGCTGGAAGGGCCGTGCCCTTTCCAACCAGGCCGCGTGCTCGTGCAGTTCGGCGCTTGTGTCGCAGAGATAGACGATGCCGCGCTGGCGGAACCCGGTCTCGCCGCCGGTGCGGGCGTTCAGCCCGCGCCACAGCCGCAGGCTTTCGATGCCGAGCGGAATCTCCTTCGGGTCGCGGCCCATCACCCGTGTCCAGCCCCAGTTGCGGCCGGACTGTTCTCCGCCGATGACGCCCTTCTCGCATAGCGCTACCCGGATGCCCTTCTCGGCAAGAGAGAGCGCCGTGCAGGTGCCGACGATGCCGCCGCCCACCACCACCACGTCGACCCGGGCGGGCAGCGCGCCTTCGTCCGACACCTCATCGAAGCGCAAAGCCATGTCACTCTCCCCGGCAACCGCGGCGGCAATCGCACGTCGCCGCGGTGCCTTTGCCTCACTTCACCTGGGTGTTTTCCATCGAATAGCCAGACTGGAAGCTGAGGAAGCCCGGCATGTTGGTGAAGCCCGTTACAGTGCTGCGCAGCGCGTAGCTCTGGTCGCGCCACATCAGGTGAACGAACGGCGAAAGCTGCAGCGCGCGCTGGCCGAATGCCTCGTAGATCTTTGCCCGCTGCGCCTCGTCGAGCGTGGCGCGGCCGCTATCGAGCAGGCGGTTGATTTCGGCATCGTCGAACCACGGCGAGTTGTTCATGCGCACGAGGTTTTTGCCGCCGTAATAGAAGTTGCTGAGCCAGTCGGCGTCGGTGATGTCGCCGGCGGTTCCCGCGACGATGAAGTCATAGTCGCCGGAATTGTTCTTGGCCCCGCGACCCGCCCAGTCCGGCAGGTCGAGGTCCGCAGTGATGCCGACCTTGGCCAGTTCCGACTTGATCGCGATCGCGGTGTTCATGTGGTAGCCATACTGCGAGGTCGCCAGCAGCCGCGCCTTGAAGCCGTTCGGATAACCGGCTTTGGCCAGGAGTTCCTTGGCCTTCTCCGGATTGTAGGAGAAGTAGGTGTCGATGGCCGGCGAATAGCCGGGATAGCCCTTCGGAATGGCCAGCCCGAAGATCGGCGTGCCGATGCCGTTGAAGGCGGTGTTGATGATGACGTCGCGGTTGATCGCGTAGGCGATGGCCTGCCGCACCTCGGGCTTGGAGAACGGCTCGAACCTAGTGTTGAACTGCAGCATCATGAACGGGCCGACGGTGGACTCGAGGCGGATGTTCTTGTCCGCCTTCAGGGTGGGAATGTCCTTCCAGGGCACGTATTCGATGATGTCCACGTCGCCGGCGCGCAGCGCGTTCACCCGCGTGTCGTCGGCCGCGGTGAACACGTAGTGCACTTCGTCCAGCGCTGGCTTGCCGGGCTTGTAGTAGCCGGGGAATTTCTGCACCAGAATCTCGCGCCCGCGCGACCAGTTGACGAAACGGAACGGGCCCGCGCCGACCAGCGGCGCGTTGGCATTGCCGGCGTTCTTCTCCAGCCACGCCTTCGGAAGGATGGCCGACTCCGGCAGCGCCAGGTAGTGCACGAACGGCGCGAACACATGCCCCAGCGTGAAGCGGACGGTGCGTGCATCCACCGCCTCGGTGCCCTGAATGATCGAAAGCTCGCCCTTGTAGGTCGCGCGGCTGGTGGCCGCGAGCATGCCGTCGAAGGTGGCCTTCACGTCGGTCGCGGTCACCGGCGAGCCGTCGTGGAAAGTGGCCTGCCGCAACGTGAAGGTATAGGTCACGCCGTCCGCGCTCACCTGGTAGCTTTCCGCAAGTTCCGGCGAGAGCTTGCCGTCGATGCCGTAGTTCAGCAGGCCGCGATGGATCGCCAGCCGCACGGTGCGGGCCGCGGTGCCCGCCTGAATCGAGGAGTCCAGCGTCGGCGGCTCGACGGAGAGACCGAAATAGAGCGTGCCCGCGGCCATTGCCGCGGCCGGCGCGCCGAGCGCGATGGCCACCGCCAGGAGGCCCGTTCCGAGGTTGCGTCTCATTGTTCAGGAACTCCGTTGGTTCATTGAGGGTGAAACGAAGGTTCAGGACGTATGCGGATCGAGAATGTCCCGCAGCCGGTCACCGATCAGGTTGATGGCCAGCACGGTGACCGCAAGGCAAAGCGAAGGCCAGAACGTGTACATCGGGTTCTGCTCCAGATAGCCACGGGCGATGCCGATGATCTGGCCCCAGGAGGGCGTCGGCGGCTTGATGCCGACGCCGAGAAAGCTCAGGCCGGATTCCAGCAAAATCGCCGCGGCGACGGTCAGCGTCGCCTGCACCACCAGCGGCGACAGGATGTTCGGCAGCACGCCGCGCAGCACGATGCGCCGCGGCGTGGCGCCCAGCGAGCGCTCAGCCTCGATGAATTCCTGCTGCACCACCTGGATCGTCGCGGAATGCGCCACCCGGGCGAAATGCGGCGTGTAGAGCACGCCGATGGTGACCAGCAGCGTGCCCATGCCGGACGGCCAAAAGCCGACGACGAGCAGCGCCAGCAGGATGGGCGGGAAGCTCAGCATGATGTCCACTGTACGCATCACGACAAATTCCGACGCCCGGCCGACGAAGCCGGCGACGATGCCGAGGGCCACCCCGGCGACCGCGGCCAGCGCGGTGCCTCCGAAGGCCACGAACATGGTCGGGCGAATGCCGATCAGCAGGCGGCTGAGGATGTCGCGGCCGAACTCGTCGGTGCCGAGCGGGTGCGCCGCCGAGCTGGCCTGCAGCACGGCACGGTGGTTGATCTCGAACGGGTCCCAGGGCGCGAGCCAGGGACCGAACAGCGCTATGCCGACGATTGCCGCCAGCAACGCCAGCGGCACCCACAAGGCCGCATCGAAGCCTCGACCCAGAGCGGGGCGCGCGCTCATGCCCGCTTGCGCCTCACCCGTGCGTCGATCAGCCCGTACAGCAGCTCGACGCCCATGTTGATGCCGATGAACAGCCCGGCGATGACCAGCACGCTGCCCTGCACCAGCGGATAGTTGCGGTTCTGCACCGCCTCGACCAGGCGGGTCGAAAGCCCGGGCCAGTTGAACAGCGCCTCCACCAGCACCGTGCCGCCCATCAAATTGCCAAGCTGCAGGCCGATGATGGTCACCACCGGAATCGCCGCGTTGCGCAGCACGTGCTTCCACACCACCAGCCGCTCCGGCATGCCCTTGGCGCGCAGCGCGCGCACGAAGTCACGGCCCAGGATTTCCAGCATCGAGGCGCGGGTCATGCGGGCGATGGAGGCGGCCAGGCCGAAGCCAAGCGTGAAGGCGGGCAGGGCGAGCTTGCGGAAATGCTCGGTCGAGCTGCGCGCCATATCGGTGTAGCCGCTGGACGGCAGCCAGCCCAGCTTCAGGCTGAACAGCACGATCAGCAGCGAGCCCAGGATGTACACCGGCACGGAAATTCCCAGCGTGGCGAGCGAGGTGAGCGCGGAATCGAGCCAGCGCCCGCGCCGCAGTGCCGCGCCGATGCCCACCGGCACGCCGATGAGGGTGGCGATGACGATCGCCGCCAGCGCGAGTTCCAGCGTGCGCGGCAGGCTGGCGGAGATGTAGTCGGCGACCGGAAAATTGTTGGCGAGCGAGTTGCCGAAATCGAAGTGCAGCGCGCGATCCAGCCACCCCAGGTACTGGCTGAGGAAGGGCTGGTCGAGGCCAAGCTGGTGGCGCATCGCGGCCACCGTTTCCGGCGACGGGTTGCTCTCCGCGCCCAGCAGCAGCAGCACCGGGTCGCCCGGCATGACGTGCATCACGGAGAACACCGCGGTGGCGATCACCACGAGCTGGGCGAAGGCGGTTGCCAGCCGCCGCAGCACATAGAGCGCGAAGCCGGTCAGCGCTCTCATGTCGCCACCTGTGCCGCGACCGGGTGGCGGCGCACGACGCCGATCTTCGGCACGGCGGCAAGCAGCGACCGCGTGTATTGCTGCACCGGCGCGTGGAAGATCTGTTCGACCGGCCCGCTCTCGACGATGCGCCCGGCCTGCATCACCGCGACCGTGTCGCTGACGTGCTCGACCACCGAAAGGTTGTGCGAGATGAACAGGTAGGTCAGCGAGAATTCCTGCTGCAGGTCGCGCAGCAGGTTGAGGATCTGCGCCTGCACGGAAACGTCGAGCGCGGAGGTGGCCTCGTCGCAGATCACCAGCGAGGGGCTGAGCGCGAGCGCCCGGGCAATGGCGATGCGCTGGCGTTGGCCGCCGGAAAACTCGTGCGGCAATTTGTCGGCTGCTTCCCGCGGCAAGCCGACCGCATCTAGCAGCCGCACTACCCGCGCCGAGCGTTCGGCCCGGTTGCCCACGCCGTGGATCACCAGCGGCGCGGACACCAGTTCGTCGACGCGCATGCGCGGGTTGAGCGACCCATATGGGTTCTGGAACACCATCGCCATATGGCGCCGCATGCCCCGTAACGCGCCGCCCTTCAGGGTTCGGATATCCTGGTCCCTGAACAGGATTTTCCCGGAATCGGCCGTCAGCAGGCGCATGACCAGCCGCGACACCGTGCTCTTGCCGCAACCGGACTCGCCGACCAGGCCGAGCGTGCGGCGCTCCTCCACGGTCAGGCTGACATCGTCCACCGCGCGGATGACATGGCTGTGCGAGAACAGCCCGCCGGCGACGGTAAAGGACTTGCAGACCCGGCGCATTTCCAGCAGCGCCGTCATCCGATCTGTCCCGCCTTCCAGCAGCGCACCGGGTGCTGCGGCGCCGAAAGCGCAAGCGGCGGCTCCGTTTCGTGGCACGCGGCATCGGCAAAAGCGCAGCGCGGCGCGAACCGGCACCCCGGCGGTTTCCCCCCGACCGGCGGCACCCGGCCGTCGATGGCGGCCAGCCGGCTGCTCCGGTGGCCTACCTTGGGCACGGAATCGATCAGCGCCTGCGTATAGGGATGCAGCGGCTCGGCGAACAACGCCGCAGTCGGCGCCTCCTCCATCAGCACTCCGGCATACATCACCGCCACGCGTTCGGCGATTTCGTAGACCACGCCGAGGTCATGCGTGATCAGCAGCACCGAGGTCCGGAAATCCCGATGCAGTTCGCGCAGCAGGTCGAGCACTTGGGCCTGCACGGTGACGTCGAGCGCGGTGGTCGGCTCGTCGGCGACGATGATCTCGGACCCGCAGATTAGCGCCATCGCGATCATCACGCGCTGGCACATGCCGCCCGAAAGTTCGTGCGGATAAGCGGCCATGCAGCGCCGCGGATCGGCGATGCGCACCCGTTGCAGCAACGCCATCGCCTTGTCGCGTGCCGCGGTGCGGCCCATGCGGTCGTGCAGCCGGATCGCCTCGATGATCTGCTGGCCGCAGGTGAACACCGGATCCAGCGAGGCCATCGGGTCCTGGAATATCATGGCGATGCGCCGGCCGCGCACATGGCGCATGTCGCCGGCTTCGCCCGCCAGCAGGTCCTGGCCCTGCAACAGCACTTTGCCGCTGGCGATGCGCGCGGCCCCCGGCAGCAGATCCATGATGGCCAGGGAAACCAGGGTCTTGCCGCTGCCGCTCTCGCCCACCAGCCCGACGATCTCGCCGTGGCCGAGGCGCAGGCTGAAATCCTCCACGGCGAGCGCAAAGCCGCCCGCCGTTGCGAACCCGATACTGAGATTTGCGACCTCCAGCATGGTGCCCTTCTTAGGCGGGGTTCGCTGCAATGGCCGGACGACCGATCAAGCCTAGTCCAGTTTATAGCCCACCTCAAGCCGACCCGTTCGTCGACGCGGCCTGCGGATAGTTCGCCCGCACGAAGGCGTCGGAAATCTTGCCGTCGGCGCGGTCCGCCGCCACCGCCGCGGCCGGGCGCCGTGCCGGGTCGCCGTAGCCGCCGGCGCCGGCCGTCTGCAGCACGACGCATTCATCCGCACCGAGCGCGACATGCGGCACCTTGTTCGGCAACCTGTCCAGGGTGCCGTCCGCGCGGCGGATGGCGAAGCCGCCGCGCATGCCCTCGCGTCCGCCGAACAACCCCCAGGGCCGGCTGACGAAACGCTCGCCGGTGCCGCCGAAAGTGCAACCTGGCGCCAGCGGGCGGACCACGCGGCGCAAGCCGCAGCCGCCGCGCCATCGGCCGGCGCCGCCGGAGTCCGGAACGATCGCGTATTCCTCCACCAGCAGCGGGAATTCGCGCTCGATCGCCTCGATCGGTGTGTTGGCGGTGTTGGTCATGTGCACCTGCACCGCGTCTTTGCCGTCCTTGGTGGCGCGTGCGCCGAAACCGCCGCCCATGGTCTCGAAAAAATAGAACTGCCTACCCGTGCGCGGATCGGTGCCGTAGATGTACACCCCGGTGTTGGCGCCGTTGGTTGCCGCCACCACGCGCTCCGGCAAGGCCTGCGCGAGCGCCCCCAGCAGCACGTCCACGATGCGCTGGCTGGTGGTGGAACGGTTGGTGACCGCGGCGGGGAAGTTCGGCCGCACCAGCGAGCCTACCGACGCGCGCACATCGACCACGCTGAGCGCGCCGTGGTTGTTCGGCAAGTCGGGATCGAGCACGCATTTCAGTACGAACAGCACGGTGGAGAGCGTATCCACCCAGGGCGAGTTGATGTTGCCCGCCGTCTGCGGCGCCGTGCCGGCGAAATCGACGCTGACCCCGGCAGCATCGCGCCGCAAAGTGGCAACGACGGGCAGGCTTTCGTTGCCCATGCCGTCATCGTCCACCACATCGCTGAAATGGTACTCGCCGGGCGGGATCAGCTCGAGCGCCCGTTGCAGGCGCAG
>CAIMEK010000746.1 GCA_903839965.1 uncultured Acetobacteraceae bacterium
CCTGGCGCAGGACCACGCCCGCATCTTCGCCGCCGTGGTGGCGCGCGATCCGGCCGAGGCCGACCGGGTGTTGCGCCGGCACTTCGCCATCGGCGACGAGTACCGCAAGGCGGCGCTCGCCGCTCCCTCGCATTGCACGACAAGGGAATCGCATTCCGCATGACCGACCAACACACCAAGGGCACCGTCGGCTTCATCGGCCTGGGCACGATGGGGCGCGACATGGCGCGCAACCTCATCCAGGCCGGCTACGCCGTACGCGCCTGCGACATCGTGCCGGCCGCCCTCGCCGAGGCGGTCGGCCACGGCGCCACCGCGGCGGCCTCGCCGGCCGAGGCGGCCCGGGGCGCCGATATCGTCATCACCATGCTGCCCGACACGCCGCAGGTGGAGGCGGTGGTGCTCGGCGCGGACGGCCTGCTGGAAAATCCGCCGGCCGGCAAGCTGATCGTCGACATGAGCACCATCTCGCCGCAGGCCGTGCGCAACATGCACGCCGCCCTGCGCGCGCGGCATTGGCTTCGTCGACGCGCCGGTTTCCGGCGGCCCGATCGGCGCCAAGAACGCCACGCTCTCCATCATGGCCGGCGGCGACGCCGCGGACTTCGCCCGCGCGCAGCCGTACTTCGCCGCCCTGGGCAGCACCATCACCCATTGCGGCGAAACCGGCGCCGGCCAGACCGTCAAGCTGTGCAACCAGCTCGTCGTCGGCATCAACATCCAGGGCGTCTGCGAGGCGATCGCGCTCGGCCGTGCCGCCGGCGTCGACCTCGACAAGCTGCGCACGGTGCTGCTCGGCGGCTCCGCGGCCTCGTGGATGATGGACAAGCTCGGCCCCGCCATCATCGCCGGCGACGCCGCGGCCGGGTTCCGCATCGACCTGATGTTCAAGGACCTGCGCCTGGTGCAGGAACTGGCGCAGGGCCTGTCGGTGCCGCTGCCCGGCACCGCCCTGGTCACCACCCAGTACGTCGATGCACGCGCGCATGGCGAGGGCGGCAACGGCAACCAGGCGCTGTTCTGCGTCTACGACCGCATCACCAACCAGCGCCGCGGCTGACGGCGGGCGCGCATGGGCATCACGCTCGACTTCGGGGCCATCCTCGCCCGCTGGCCGATGCTGCTGGACGGCGCCGTGCTGACGCTCGAGCTGGCCGCGGTGGCAACCCTGCTGGGCTTCGCCATGGGCGTGTTCACCGCGGTTGGGCGCCGCGGCTCGGTGCGCTGGCTGGTGGCGGCCTGCGGTGGCTATGTCGAGGTGGTGCGCAACACGCCGTTCCTGGTGCAGATCTTCCTGGTCTATTTCGGACTTTCCAGCCTGGGACTGTCGCTGCCGGCATTCACCGTGGCCATCGCGGCACTGTGCATCAATGCCGGGGCCTATTCGGCGGAGATCATCCGCGCCGGGTTGGACTCGGTGGCGCGCGGCCAGTTGGAGGCCGGCGAAACGCTCGGGCTGTCGCGCCTGCAGGTCTACCGCTACGTGATCTTCCCGCCGGCGGTCGAACGCGTCTGGCCGGCGCTGACCAGCCAGTTCGTGCTGCTGATGCTGGCCTCCTCGGTATGCTCACAGATCTCCGCCGAGGAACTCACCGCCGCGGCCAACTTCATCCAGTCCGACACCTACCGCGCCTTCGAGACCTACATCGTCGTCGCGGTGATGTACGTGGTGCTGTCGCTGGTGCTGCGCGGCGCCTTCTGGGCGCTCGGCCAGGCGCTGTTCCCGCGCCGCCGCCAGCTCGGCACGGCAATCTGAGGCCGCCGGCGATGAGCGGGCATTTCAACATCAACCACCTGGAGTTCCTGCTCCGCGGCGCGATGTGGACGGTGGTGCTGTCGGCGCTCGGCTTCCTCGGCGGCGGCCTGCTCGGCTTCCTGGTGGCGCTGTGCCGCATCTCCGGCGTGCGCGTGGTGCGGACGGTCTCCGGCGCGATCGTGCAGCTCGTGCAGGGCACGCCGCTGCTGGTCATCCTGTTCCTCACCTATTTCGGCCTGCCCACGCTCGGCTTTTCGCCGCCGCCGCTGATTGCGGCCACCGCGTCGCTGACGGTGTATATCGGCGCCTACATGGGCGAAACCTGGCGCGGCGCCATCCAGGCGGTGCCGCTGGCGCAATGGGAAGCCGCCGAGTGCCTGGCGCTCACCCGCACGCAGCGGCTGTTCCGCGTCATCCTGCCGCAGGCCATCCATATCGCCACGCCGCCCACCGTGGGGTTCATGGTGCAGATCATCAAGAGCACGTCGCTGGCTTCGGCCATCGGCTTCGTCGAGCTGGCCCGCTCCGGGCAGATCATCAACAACTCGCTGCTGGAGCCCTTCCTGATCTTCGTGCTGATCGCGGCGATCTATTTTGTCATTTGCTACCCGTTGTCGCGGTTGAGCCGCCGATTGGAAGCGCGCGGCGGTTTCGCCCCGCTGCAGGAAGCGACGCCATGAGCGGCGAGCCCGTGGTGGTGCTGCGCGACGTGCACAAGAGTTTTGGTCCGGTCAGCGTGCTGAAGGGGGTGTCGTTCGCCGTGCAGCCCGGCAGCGTCACCGCGATCATCGGCCGCAGCGGCTCGGGCAAAAGCACAGCGCTGCGCTGCATCGACCGGCTGGAGCGCATCGATGCCGGCGAAATCCTGGTGTGCGGCCACGTGGTGAGCGACCCCCATCTCGCGCTGCGCACGCTGCGGCTCGACGTCGGCATGGTGTTTCAGAGCTACAACCTGTTCCCGCACCTCACCGTGCTGCAGAACATCACGCTGGCGCCGCGCATGGTCAAACACATGGGCCGCGCCGAGGCCGAGACGATGGCCGAACGCGTGCTGGGCCGCGTCGGCCTGGCCGACAAGCTGCATGCCTGGCCCGAACAGCTTTCCGGCGGCCAGCAGCAGCGCGCCGCCATCGCCCGCTCGCTCGCCATGCAGCCCAAGGTGATGCTGTTCGACGAGGTCACCTCCGCACTCGACCCGGAACTGACCGGCGAGGTGCTGCGCGTCATCGAGGACCTCGCCAGGCAGGGCATGACGATGGTGATGGTAACCCACGAAATGGGGTTCGCCCGCCGCATCGCCGACCAGATCGTGTTCATGCACGAAGGCCGCGTCTGGGAAATCGGCCCCCCGGACATTCTCGCTGCCCCGGCCACGCCGGAACTGCGCCAGTTCGTGGGCAGCGCACTGTGACCAGAACCAACCGCCAAGGGAGAGAAACAATGCAACGCCGGGTACTGCTGATCTCGACGGGACTGCTGGCGCTGGCGCCGTTCGCCGCGCGGGCCGACGTGCTCGACGACGCCGTGAAGGCGAAAAAGCTGCGCGTCGCCACCGACCTGGCGCTGCCGCCGGCCGGCATGGTGGACGACAAGATGCAGCCGATCGGCGCCGATGTCGAAGTCGCCCAGTTGATGGCCAAGGACTGGGGCATGGAACTGGAGTTCGTGCAGACCACCGGCGCCACCCGCATCCCGAATTTGCAGACCGGCAAGGCCGATATCTGCGTTTCTACTCTTTCGGTTACTGCCGAGCGGGCCAAGGTGATCGACTTCAGCAAGCCGTACGCGGTGCTGCAGTCCGTCATCGGCGCCAGGAAGGACCTGGCGTTGAAGGAGTATGCCGACCTGAAGGGGCGCGCGGTCGCGGTCACCCGCGGCACCACCCAGGACACCATGCTGACGGCGATTTCGGCCGAGCACGGCTTCCGCATGCAGCGCTACGAGGACGATGCGACCCTGGTGACCGCCGCGGTGACGGGGCAGGCCGATATCGTTGCCACCTCGGCCTCGCAGGTGGTGCAGATGGGGCTGAAGAACCCGGCGCGCGGGTTCGAGCCCAAGTTCCAGATCACCAAGTTCGACCTCGCCGTCGGCATCAAGCAGGGCGAGCCGCGCATGTTGGCGAAGGTGAACGAGTGGATCACCGTCAATCTGAAGAACGGCAAGCTGAACACCATCTTCAAGAAGTATTACGGCACCGACCTGCCCGCCGACATGCGGAGCTGACCGCCTGCGGCCGCGCGACGCCGTCGCGCGGCCTCCTCCCGAGCATCGTGAAGGAAACTGCAATGCGCCTCGTCGTCGGATCCGACCATGCGGGCTGGCTCATCAAGCGCGACGTGCTCGCCCATCTGGCCGCGCTGGGCCACGCGGTGATCGACGTCGGATCGTTCGACGACCGGCCCGTGGACTTTCCCGACATCGCCCGCAACGTGACGGCGAAGGTGCTGTCCGGCGAAGCCGAGCGCGGGCTGATGGTGTGCGGCACCGGCGTCGGCGCCGCCATCGCCGCCAACAAGGTGAAGGGCATCCGCGCTTCGGTCTGCCACGACGTGCACTCGGCGCACCAGAGCGTGGAGCATGACGACGTCAACGTCATGTGCATCGGCGCGCAGATCGTCGGGCCCTGGCTGGCGCGCGACCTGATCAGCGCCTTCCTCGCCGCCCGCTTCTCCACCGACCCGGATATGCGCCGCCGGGTCGCCAAGCTGCATGAGATGGATGCCGGTACCTGACCCGGACCTCGCCGCGGGCGAACCCTGGGCCGCGAGCGAACCCTGGAAGGAACTGGCGCGCGCCCGGGCGCCGGGCGGCGAATGCCTGGTGCTGCGCCGGCGCGGCGACAGCTTCGAAATCCGCTGCGACGGCTGGGACCTGATGTCCAACCGCGCGCAACATTCCGAGCAGATGCTGGGCCGGTTGGGCTGCACCGGGCTGGCCGCATCGCCGCGCGTGCTGCTCGGCGGCCTGGGCATGGGCTACACGCTGCGCGCCGCGCTCGACGTGCTCGCCCCCGATGCCCGCGTGACGGTGGCCGAGATCATTCCCGAAATCGTGGCCTGGAACCGCGGTCCGCTCGCCGACCTCGCCGGCCGCCCGCTGGAGGATGCGCGTGTCACGGTGCGCTGCGCCGATGTAGCCGCGCTGCTGGATCGGTCGGCCTACGACGCCGTCCTGCTCGACATCGACAACGGCCCGAACGCCGCCATGCTGGCGGGCAACGCCTCCCTCTACGCAGGCGAGGGACTGCGCCGGCTGCGGGACGCCCTGCTGCCGCACGGACGCCTGGCGGTCTGGTCGGCCGACCGCGCGCCGGAATTCGCGGCAAACCTGGCGTCATGCGGGCTGGACTGGCGCAGCACGGACGTGCCGGCCCGCGGCGTCGCGGGGGACCCGCTGCACACGCTCTACCTGGCCACGGCCGCCGCGCATTGAATCCCCGTTCGGTCCGGCCGTAAAATACGGCGCGACCTGCGATCGAACCCGGGAGAACAGCGGTGACACGGTTTGCATACGCGGCCCCGACCTCCGTCGAAGCGGCTGTCAGCGTCCTGGCCGGTGCGAAGGGCGTCGCCAGATTGCTGTCCGGCGGCACGGATCTGCTGGTGCAATTGCGCGCCGGGCGCCTGCATGCCGACCTGGTGGTGGACATCAAGAAAATTCCAGGGATTTTCGGCATCGAGGCGCATCCGGACGGCGGCTTCACCATCGGCGCCGCCACCCCCGGCGCCGTTCTCGGCGAGCATGCGGCATTGCGGGCCGCCTGGCCCGGCGTGGTGGAGGCCATCAACCTGATCGGTTCCACCCAGGTGCAGGGCCGCGCCACGCTGGCAGGCAACCTCTGCAACGCCTCGCCGGCTGCCGACAGCGTGCCGGCGCTGATCGCGGCCGACGCCGTCGCGGTGGTGATGGGGCCGGACGGGCAACGCGAAGTGGCGGTCGGCGATGTGGTCGTCGGACCCGGCCAGACTTCGCTGGCGCGCGACGAATTCATTCTCTCGTTCCGCCTGCCGCCGCGGCCGGCGCGGGCGGCCGACGCCTACCTGCGGATCACCCCGCGCACCGAAATGGACATCGCCGTGGTGGGTTGCGCGGTCAATCTTACGCTCGCCGCCGATGGCACCATCGCCCAGGCGCGCGTCGCCCTCGGCGCGGTGGCGCCGACCCAGTTGCTGGTGGCCGAGGCCGCCGCGGTGCTCATCGGCCACCGGCTGGACGAAGCCACGCTGGCCGCGCTCGACGCCGCCGCGCGGGCCGCCTGCCGGCCGATCGACGACAAGCGCGGCACCATCGCCTACCGCACCGCCATCGCCGGCGTGCTCGCCCGCCGTGCCGCCACGATTGCCTGCCAACGCGCGGAGTTGCGCCGATGAAAAAGTTGCACGTTTCCGCCACCGTCAACGGCGAGCCCACCGAGTTCCTGTGCGAACCGCAGCAGACCCTGCTCGACGTGCTGCGCGACGAGCTCAACCTGACCGGCACCAAGGAGGGCTGCGGCTCCGGTGACTGCGGCGCCTGCAGCGTCATCCTCGACGGCCGCGTGGTGTGTTCCTGCCTGGTGCTCGCCGCCGAAGCCGAGGGCAGCAGTATCACCACGGTGGAAGGGCTGGCGCAGGGCGACGTGCTGCACCCGCTGCAGCGCAAGTTCCTCGAGCACGCCGCGCTGCAATGCGGTTTCTGCACGCCGGGCATCCTGGTGGCGGCCAAGGCGCTGCTCGACCGCAACCCGAACCCGACCGAGGCGGAACTGCGCTTCGGGCTGGCCGGCAATCTCTGTCGTTGCACCGGCTACGACAAGATCATCCGCGCCGTGCTCGATGCCGCCGCCGAAATGCGAGGGGAGAACGCCGCATGACCCATATGGGTGGCAAGGCCGGCCTGCGGGTGGTCGGCACCAGGCCGGTCCGCCCGGACGGCGTGGACAAGGTGACGGGCCGGGCGATGTTCGGCGCCGACCTGCATTTGCCCGGCATGCTCGAAGGCCGCGTCAAGCGCAGCCCGCACGCGCATGCGCGCATCCTGCGCATCGATATTTCCAAGGCCACGGCGCTACCCGGCGTGCTGGCGGTGGTCACGGGGGCCGATTTCCCGGACATCCCCTCCGAGGAGGCCTTCGCCGGCGACGGGCAGATCAATTTCCGCGACCTCTCGCGCAACCTCATGGCGCGCGGCAAGGTGCTCTACGACGGCCACGCGGTGGCGGCGCTGGCGGCCACCTCGGCGGCGATCGCCGACGCGGCGCTGGACCTTATCGAGGTCGACTACGACGTGCTGCCGCACGTGATCGACATCGACGCCGCGATGGCGGCGGATGCGCCCGTGCTGCACGACGACCTGTTCACCGAAGGCGTCACGCCGGCGCCGACCGCGCCGTCCAATGTCTCCAAGCGCGTCCAGTTCAGCGTCGGCGATGCCGAGGCCGCCCTCAGGACCGCCGAAGTGGTGGTGCAGGGGCGCTACACCACCCAGCCCGTGCACCAGGGCTACATCGAGCCGCATGCCTGCGTGGCGAGCTGGGGTGCGGACGGCCAGTGCACCATCTTCAGCTCCACCCAGGGCGCCTTCATGGTGCGCGCCTACGTTGCCAAGGTGCTGGGGCTGGACATCGCCAATATCCGCTCGATCCCGGCCGAAATCGGCGGCGGCTTCGGCGGCAAGACGCTGGTCTACCTGGAGCCGGTGGCGATGGCGTTGTCGCGCAAGGCCGGCCGACCCGTGCGCCTGGTGATGAACCGCGAGGAAGTGTTCCGCGCCTCCGGCCCGACCTCGGGTTCGGTCATGGACGTCAAGCTGGGCGCGCTGCGCGACGGCAGCATCGTCGCCGCCACCCTGGTGGTGAAGCTGCAGGCCGGCGCCTTCCCGGGCTCGCCGTTGAATCCGGCCTGCATGTGCCCGCTGGCGCCGTACGACCTGCCGAATGTCGCCATCACCGGCTACGACGTGGTCAGCAACCGTCCGAAGGTCGCCGCCTATCGTGCGCCCGGGGCGCCGATCGGCGCCTTCGCCGTCGAGTGCGCGCTGGACGATCTGGCCCGCAAGCTGGGCATGGACCCGATCGCGCTGCGCCAGAAAAACGCCGCGCGGCAGGGCACCAAAACGGCGTACGGCGTCACCTTCCGCGAAATCGGCTTCGAGCAGACCCTGGCGGCGGCGAAAGCGCATCCGCACTACAGCGCTCCGCTCGGGCCCAACCAGGGGCGCGGCGTGGCCAGCGGCTTCTGGTTCAACTTCGGCGGCGATTCCTCGGCAGCGGTGCACGTCAACGAGGACGGCACCGCCTCGGTGGTCTCGCCCAATCCCGACATCGGCGGCTCGCGGGCCTCGCTGGCGATGATGGCCGCCGAGGTGCTGGGCCTGCCGTACGAGAAGGTGCGCGTGCTGGTGGCCGACACCTCGTCCATCTCGGTCTCGGGCCTCACCGGCGGCAGCCGGGTGACCTTCGCCGTCGGCACCTGCGTGGTGCGGGCGGCCGAACAGGTGGTCGAGCAGCTCAAGCAGCGGGCCGCCCGGATGTGGGACATCCCGGCCGACGCGGTGGAGTGGAACGACGGCGAGGCGGTGCCGGCGGGCGCCAATGCGGGCGGCTTCGACCCGCTGCCGCTGGCGGCGATCGCCGACCGCGCGAGCGCCACCGGCGGGCCGATCGGCGCCGAGGTCACCGCCGATGTGCGCGGGGCGGGGCCGGGGTTCGGGACGCATATCTGCGACCTTGAGGTCGACCGCGAAACCGGCCAGGTAAAGGTCCTCCGCTATACCGTGGTGCAGGATGTCGGACGGGCGATCCACCCGTCCTATGTCGAGGGCCAGATGCAAGGCGGCGCCGTGCAAGGCATCGGCTGGGCGCTGAACGAGGAGTACGTGTACGACTCGGCCGGGCGCCTGCAGAACCCGGGTTTCCTCGACTACCGGGTGCCGGTGGCTTCCGACCTGCCGATGATCGACACGGTGCTGGTGGAAGTGCCGAATCCGCTGGCGCCGTTCGGGGCCCGCGGGGTCGGCGAGGTGCCGATCGTGCCGCCCATCGCGGCGGTGGCGAATGCCTTGCGCTCGGCGACGGGGCTGCGGATGGCCGACCTGCCGGCCTCCCCGCCGAAACTGCGCGCGGCGCTGGATGCGGCCGGGTAGCGCGTGCCCAGGGTCGTCCTGAGCGACAATATCTGCCGGTTGCTGGCCGGCGGGGCGGTGGAACTGGAGGTTGCCGCCACCAGTGTCCGCCGCCTGATCACCGAGTTGGAGGCCCGGTTTCCGGGTCTCGGGCGGCAGGTGGAGCAGCGGATGGCGGTGGCGATCGACGGCGTGATCTACCAGGACGCCACTGGCGTGCAACTGGCCGAGGCAAGCGAGATCGTGCTGATCCCGAAGATCGGTGGAGGTTAAGTTTATAAGTCGCTGATATTGAAAGTCATTTAATCTTTATCGCCTTGTCGGCCCAGGCTTCCATGCGCTTTGCCTCGGCATTCAGCGTGCCGACGCGTTCGCCGAGATCACCCAACCTGGAGTTGCAGGACTGCAGCGTTGCGCCCAATCCGTGCACGCTCTCGCGCAGCTTGCCGAGCGCGCCGCGCCAGCCCGCGACGGCCTCGCGCTGGCTGGCCAGGGCCGCCTCCAAATTCGCCAAAGCGAGCACCAGCCTGGCCTGCGCCGGGTCGGGCGGGCGCGCCGGCCGGGGGAAGGGGATGATGGTAGCGCCAGGAGGGGTGGTCATGCGGGCACAACTCCGAACGTGCAGCATGGTTAACAAAGCATGAATCGGATCATTATGCGAGATAAAAGTTGCATAACGATCCGGTTTGCTTCCCCACCCCAAACCTGCAACCTCCCCCCATCCGCGCCATCGGAATGATGCCGCGCCCTCCGCGGCCCTGTATGCTGCCGGCCATGGAACTCGCACTCGACATCCTCATCGTCCTGCTGCTGATTGGCCTGAACGGCCTGTTCGCCCTGAGCGAACTGGCGCTGGTCTCGGCCAACCGCGCCCGCCTCGCCGTGCTGGAGCGCAAGGGCGTCCCCGGCGCCACCCTGGCGCGCCACCTGTCGGAGGACCCGCAGCGCTTCCTGCCCGCGGCGCAGGTCGGCATCACCGTGGTCGCCATCCTTTCCGGCGTGTTCGGCGGCGCCCACGTGGCGGTGTTTTTGACCCCGCTGCTGGAGCAGGTGTCCTGGCTCCGGCCGTTCGCCTCGGGGCTTTCGCTCGGCGCCGTGGTGCTCGCCATCACCTTCCTCACCCTGGTGCTGGGCGAACTGGTGCCCAAACAACTGGCGCTGCGCGCGCCCGAGCGCACCGCCGCCCGGGTGGCCGCCCCATTGGCCCGGCTGGCCCGCGTCGCCCGCCCCATCGTCTGGGTGCTCTCCGCATCCTCCGCGCTGGTGCTGCGGTTGTTCGGGGCCCATCGCGCCCAGAGCAAGACGGTGACCGAGGAGGAACTGAAAGCGCTGCTGGCCGAGGGCGAGAAGACCGGCGTGCTGGAGACCGGCGAACGCGACATGATCGAGCGCGTGCTGCGCCTGGCCGACAAACCGGTGCGCGCCATCATGACGCCGCGCACCGAAATCGCCTGGATCGACCGCACCGACCCGGCCCGCGAGATCGCCGCCACGCTGAAATCGGCGCCGCACAGCCGTTTCGTGGTCTGCGACGGCAGCGTGGATAACGTCGTGGGCGTGGTGCAGGCCAAGGACATCCTCGACTCCATCCTGGACGGCAAGGAGCTGTCGATCGGCACGGCGCTGCGCCAACCCGTCTACATCCCCGACACGGTGTCGGCGCTCGACGCCCTGGAGCGGCTGAAGTCCGACTCGCTGGGGGTGGCGCTGGTGCTCGACGAGTACGGCAGCTTCGAGGGCGTGGTGACCGCGGCCGATGTGCTGGAGGCGATCATCGGCGACCCGGCCGACACGCCCAAGCCGGACGAGGGCATCCCCCCGGTCGAAGGCACGTTCCTGTTCGACGGCATGATGCCGGTGGACGAAGCGAAAGCCCGGCTCGGCCTGCCCGACCTGCCGGCCGAAGGCAGCTACCACACCATCGCCGGCCTGCTGCTCGCCCTGCTCCGCCGGGTGCCCCGCCAAGGCGACAAACTGGTGTTCGGCGGCTGGCTGTTCGAAGTCCTGGAAATGGACGGCCGCCGCGTGGAGCGCGTCCGCGCCAGCCGCGAGAAGCTGGCGGAAGAGTAAGGCCAGGGCTCCGCCCCATAGGCGCGGAGATAAAAGAAATATCCTTTCTTGTCAGTTGGTTGGATTTCCCGACACGTCCCAGGACGGATGGCTGGCCCCGATGGGCCGAACTCCGGCCCAACTTTCCA
>CAIMEK010000747.1 GCA_903839965.1 uncultured Acetobacteraceae bacterium
CGCGCTGGCCGGGCGGGTGCGCGCCGGCGGGGTGCGCACGCTGCTGGCCTGCGGCGGCGACACCGCGGCGGCGCTCGCCGAGGCGCTGGGCGTGGGCGTGCTGCTGCCGCAGGGCGAGGTGCTGCCCGGCATGCCGTTCTCGCGGCTGCGGGTGCCTGATCTGGGCGACATCATCCTGGTGACCAAGTCGGGCGGCTTCGGCGGGCCGGATGCCCTGCTGGCCGCGCTGCCGCCAGCTTAGGGGGTGACGTCGCGAAGATAGCCGGCCAGGCCGCGCGCGCTGTCCCACTGCCGCGCGTAGCCCAGCGATACTTCCTCGAAGCGCGTGCCGTCGCGCCAGTCCGTGCGGCGCACGTGCAGGTGGCCGCTGACCACCACCGCGGCGCGGAAGCGAAGGTGCCAGTCTTCGGTGCGCACGGTGCCGCACCACGGGCTGTAGCGGGGGATGCGCGGAATGCGCACCAGGTCGCGGCGCAGGGGGTAGTGGTTGACCAGCACCGTGCCGACCCCCGGCGGCAGTTCCGCCGCCAGCCGCGCGTGCGCCGCCGCGCAGCGCTCGGCGCACCATGCGTCCATGTCGGCGAACGGGGCGGGGCGGATGAGGTGCTCGTCGGTACCGACGCAACGGGTTTCGGCGGCCCAGCGCACCACGTCCTCGCGCGGCACCTCGGGCGGGCGGAAGCTGTAGTCGAAACCGGTGAACAGCAGCGCCACCACGGGCCCGTCCGGCCAGCGCGGGTAGGGATCCTCGGGGGTGGCGACCCCGGCGCGGCGCGCCGCCGCGACGAGGGCGGCATACTTGGCGGTGCTGCTGGCGTGCCCGGCGGCGCCTTCGGTCAGCCAGAGCTCGTGGTTGCCCGGCGTCCACAGCACACGCGCGAACCGCCCGGCGAGGAACTGCATCGCCTCGGCGAACAGCGACAGCGACTCGCAGACGTCGCCGGCGACGATCAGCCAGTCCGCCGGGCAGGGGGGCAGGGCACGCAGGGCCGCGCGATTGGCCGCGCCGGCCAGATGCAGGTCGCTGATCGCCCACAGCTTCATCGTCCGGGTTGGCCGCCGGTGGGTTTCATGCAGCGCAGCATCCGCCTATCCTCCGCCCGATGAACGCCGACGGCAACGCCGCCCCCGGCCCCGTGTCGGTGCGGGTCTGGACATTGAGCACGGCTGGCCTCGACGAGGCCGCGGTGGCGCCGTGGGCGGCGGTGCTCGACGCGGCCGAACGTGCCCGCGCCGCACGCTTCGCCTTCGCGCACAGCCGGGTCGCCTTCATCGCCGCGCACGCGCTGACCCGCGCCGCGCTGGCGCAGGCCACCGGCGCCCCGCCGGCCGCGTTCGGCTTTGCCGTCGCCGAGCACGGCAAACCGCAGGCGCGGCTCGACGGGCGGTCGGCCGGGCTGGCCTTCAACCTCTCCCACACCGACGGGCTGGTCGGGGTCGCACTGACCGCCTCGCCCGGGCTGGCGCTCGGGTTCGACCTGGAGCCGCTGGCCCGGCGGGCGCCGATGGAGGTGGCGGCGCGCTTTTTCACCGCGATCGAGGTCGGCTGGCTGGACGGCTTGCCCGAGGCCGGGCGCGCCGAGGGGTTCTTCCGGCTGTGGACGCTGAAGGAGGCCTTCATCAAGGCCACCGGCAAGGGGCTCACGCAGGACCTCTCCAGCTTCTGGTTCGCCGTGCATCCGCCGGCCATTTCCATCGCCCCCGAACTCGGCGAACGCGGCGAGGACTGGTGTTTCGCGCAACGCATTGTGCAGGGCTGCCTGGCCGCGGTCGGGGTGCGCGACCGCGGGGCCGGGCTGGCGGTGTGCTGGCGCGAGCTGGCGGGGCGCGAATTCGATCCCGCGGCCGGGTTGGCAGGGCCGGGCGAGCGCAACCGCCAGTGAGGGCTCCCCGCATGTCATGAATCGTAGAATGATTCGGAGAATGTGTGAATTTTCACGTGCAATTAATTGATTATAAAGCTATCTTTAAAAAGACAAGTTACGCTTGACGGTTATTAATTCTGTTCCCCCTCGCGCATTAGTGTGTTAATTCCTGTCGCAAGCTCAACCGGCGATGGAGGAGACGATCGGCTTCGACGCCAAGCACCGGACGGCGGACACGATCTTATCGCGGCCTCCCCTGCCGGACATGGCCAGCAAGGCCACCCTGCGGTTCGTGGTGGCGGTGGAGCTTGCGCTGTTCCGGCGCGGCCTCGCCGAACTGATGCGCCAGTTGCTGGCGGATGTCGAAATCACCGAAGCGACGGACCTGATCTCGGCCGGCGAACTGCTGGTCGACGCGCCGGCCGACCTGCTGGTGGCGGACGTCGACGGCGCGGGCGCGCAAGGCCGCCTGCTGCTGCAGCAATTGTGCCTGGATTGCCCGGACCTGAAGGTGGCCGTGCTGGTCGGCATGACCGAGGACCGCATGTCGGCGCTGTCGTGGCTGGAGGCGGGCGCGCATGGCTGCGTGCTCAAGGCCGCCACCCCCGAGGAACTCTGCGAGGCGCTGCGGGTGATCCGCGCCGGCAACGGCTACGTGTCGTCCTCCCTGCTTTCCCCGCCCGCGCAGCACGCACCGCCGCGCACCGCCGTCGAGACGGCGGCGCTGACCTCGCGCCAGCAGGACGTGCTGCGGCTGCTCGCCGAGGGCCGCTCCAGCAAGGACATCGCCCGGCGACTCGGCCTGTCCGTGTCGACCGTGAAGGCGCATCTGGCCGCCGCCTACCGCAGCCTGGGCGCGCATAACCGGGTCGAGGCCCTGGTGCGCAACCGCGGGGTCGATCAGGTTTCCTGGTGAGCGGCGCGCCGCCCGGCCGGCCCGGTCACATCGGATAGCAGGCGGTCGCGGAAATCGGCGTGCCGTGGAGCGCACCGGGCAGGCGGGTTGCCCAGTAGGTCGGTGTGATGGTCACCACCGCATAGCTGCCGCTGGGCGTCTTGCTCTTGGGGCAGACCGCCTTGGTGGAATAGGTCACGTTGGCGGTGGTCACCACGCCGTTGAAGGTCTGCGCCGTTGCCGTGGTGACCGCGTATTGCTTGACGTTGGTGCAGGGGGTCGCGCCCAGCGCCACGCAGCGCGCTGTCAGCCCCGCCGCCGACTGCACCGCTTCCTCGGTCCACAGGATGATGCCGAGGTCCAGCACCCCCAGGCAGATCAGGAACAGCGCCGAGCAGGTCAGGGCGAACTCCACCGAGGCCGAACCCGCCCGCCGGCCCCACCGCCGCCGTCCGGCACGATCGGACGCCTGGGGAACGGCGGTCATCAGAACAGCCGCACCGTTGCGCGCCCGGTGAGCGTCGTCGGTGCGATCTTGTCGAAATGCGGCAGGATGGGCGTGTAGGTGTAGGTGGCGGTCAGCTGCATGTAGTAGCTGGCGGTGGTGCCGTCGCCGCAGGTGGCGCCGAAGGCCTTTGCGGTCAACGAAACCGTGCTGCCGCTGGTGGCGACGCAATAGGCGGTCGGGCCGCTGGCCACCACCGTCATCCCGGTCAACGCGGTGGCCGCAGACATGGCGGTCTGCACGGCGGTGGGCGTGGCGCCGGCGCCGGCCACCTGCGCGCTTTCCGCACCGGCGTTGGTCGCCAGCGCCACCTCGCCGCGGGCGCGCCACAACAGCCCGAAATCGACCAGCCCCCCGGTGATTGCCAGCAGCAGCGGCAGCGTCAGGGCAAATTCCAGCGCCGAGGAGGCGAGACGGTCGCGCCGGAACGCGGCAACCAGCTTGCGCGCGGCTTCTCGCAGCACGGGCACGCCGCAAGAGCGACCGTTGCCGCCGGCGCTGAAGCTGGCGGCCATCGGCACGCAAGGGGACGCAGGTACGGTTGCCGGGACTGGGGGCATCAGGGGTTTCCGGCCGATGCAAACCAACAAGCTATTGAGTGCCTGATCTGTTGCGGTGTCTGCCTGGCCGGGCTGACTAGTACTTTCGTATAGGTTGAATAACGACCAGGTTAATCCCTCCAGCCGATATAATTCGGTGCGGTCCCTTATTAACATCCGCGTGAGAGAAGCTTTCTTCGAGGGTGCACCGATGCGGGTGCTGGTAGCGACAGATCCAGGTGTGGCCTGCGGTGCCCTTAAGGTACGGCTGTCGGGGGATGGTATTCCCCACGACGTCGCCACCATCGAGGAAGTTCCGGAATTCCTGCGGTCGTACGACTACGACATTGTATTGCTGGCGGTGCGCGATCCGGC
>CAIMEK010000748.1 GCA_903839965.1 uncultured Acetobacteraceae bacterium
CATGAATTCCTCCGCCTTGCCGTCCACCAGCAGGGGTGCCGCGTCCGCCACCGCGTCCAGCGTCGCGATCAGCAATGGCACTTCCGCCTTGACGAAGTTGCCAAGCACGTGCGGCGTGACGAGTTGCTTCACGCCGGGATGGCCGATGCCCATCCGCACCCGCCAGTACTCGTTGCTGCCCAGCATGCGGTCCATGCTGCGCAGCCCGTTATGTCCCGCCGCTCCGCCGCCCTGCTTCACCCGCACCTTGCCTTGCGCCAGGTCAAGCTCGTCGTGGAACGCGGTGATGTCCTGCATCGGCAGCTTGTAGAACGCCACCGCCGCCTGCACGCTTTCGCCCGAATCGTTCATGTAGGTCTGCGGCTTCAGCCCCAGCACGCGCACGCCGCCAACGATACCCTCGGCCACCAGCCCCTTGAAGCGCTGCCGCCACGGCGTGAAGCCGTGGCGGATAGCGATGACGTCCAGCGCCATGAAGCCGATGTTGTGCCGCTGCCGGGCCATTCCCGGCTCGGGATTGCCAAGACCAACCCAGAGCAGCACCGCAAGCTACTTCCTGGGCGCCCTGGCCGGGCCCCTCGTCGGCGCCGCGGCAGCCGCCGCCGCTTCGGGCGCCACCGCAGGCGCGGCAGCGGTCGCGGTGGTGGCCGCTTCCGCACCCTCGGCGGTCGCCTCGGCGCCCTTGGTCGGCGCCGCCACCGTGGCGATGACGAAGTCGCGGTCGATGATGGTCGGGCGAATGCCGTCGGTACCCACCAGGTTGGACCAGCGCACGGTATCGTTGATGTCCAGTTCGCTGAGGTCGGCATCGAAATGCGCCGGCACCTGGTCGGGATCGCAGTAGCACTCGACCGCGTGACGAATGACGTTCAGCACGCCGCCGCGCTTCAGCCCGGGGCTGACGCCTTCGTTGAGGTAGCGCACGGCCACCGCCACGCGCATCTTCTCGCCGGCCGCCAGGCGCTGGAAATCGACATGCTCCACCGCCTCGGTCACCGGGTGGAACTGCACGTCGCGGATCAGCGCGCGGGTCGTTTGGCTGCCCACCGTGACGGCGAACAGCCGCGACCGCCAGCCCGGCCGATGGATTTCGCGCAACACACTGCGCGGCTCCAGCGAGATCAGGGCGGGGGGCTGGTGGGCTCCGTAGATGACGGCGGGCACTCTGCCCTGCCGCCGGGTCGCGCGTGCTGCCCCCTTACCTGCATGCTCGCGCGCCTCGGCCTCGAAAATTGTGTCGTTGGCCATGGTTCGCTCCGAAAATGTGAACGCCGGCCTCCAGGGGTGCCGGCGCCGGCGGGGTTTAGCAACAAGGCCCCGCGGGCGCAAATCTCGCCGACTGCGGAGCGCGATTGCGCCCGGGCTCGCCGTCCCCTACCGCCGCTGCGTCACCCGGCCAGCTGCGCCGCCGGCGTGAGCGTCCAGGGCGTGCCGGGCGCGCAGAACAGCGGCATGCCGTTCGGCGTGCGCACGTTCGGCTCCAGCCCCATCTCGGCCCGCACCGCGCGGAACAGCGCCCCGTGCGCCACCACCAGCACCGGGGCCGGCCGCGCCAGCGCCCGGTTGATCGCCGCGCTGGCCCGCGTGCGCAAGGCGACGAACGTCTCCGCCCCTTCCGGCGTGAACACCCCGGCGATCCAGTCGGCAAACCAGGCCGTCATCGGCTTGCCCTCCTCGATGCCGAAGGCGACCTCGCGCAGGCCGTCGTCGAGTTCCACCGTCCGGCCGATCTCGGCCGCCACGATTTCCGCCGTCACCCGCGCGCGCATCAGCGGCGAGGCCACCAGGCTGGCAATGCCGCGGTGGCGCAACAGGTCCGCCGCCCCCTGCGCCTGGGCCAGCCCGACCGAATTCAGCGGAATATCGACGCTGCCCTGCGACCAGTTCCTGGCATTCCAGTCGGTCTCGCCATGGCGGAGGAACCAGAAGGCCCGGGCGGTCAGCGCGTTGCGCGGCGGCAGGGTTTCGGACATCGGACGGGCCGGTCAATCGAACAGCGAACTGACCGAGCTTTCGTCGCTGATCCGGCGCATCGCCTCGGCCAGCAGCGGCGCGATCGTGGTCTGGCGGATGTTGCTCGCCAGCCGCACCGCCTCGGTCGCCAGGATGCTGTCGGTGATGGTCATCATCTCGATCGGCGAGGAGGCGATGCGCGCCACCGCCCCACCGGACAGCACGCCGTGGGTCACATACACGCTGGCCGAGCGGGCGCCGTTGTCCATCAGCGCCGCGGCGCCGTTGCACAGCGTGCCGCCGGAATCGACGATGTCGTCGATGATGATGCAGTCGCGCTCGTGCACGTCGCCGATCACGTTCATCACTTCCGAAACGCCGGCCCGCTCGCGGCGCTTGTCGATGATGGCCAAGTCGCGGTTCAGCCGCTTGGCGATGGCGCGCGCCCGCAGCACCCCGCCCACATCGGGCGAAACGATCATCAGGTCGCGGCCCTTGTAGCGCTCCTGGATGTCGCGGCTGAACAACGGCGCGCCGTACAGGTTGTCCACCGGGATGTCGAAGAAGCCCTGGATCTGGTCGGCGTGCAGATCCATCGTCAGCACCCGGTTGGCGCCGGCCTCGGCGATCAGGTTGGCCACCAGCTTGGCGCTGATCGGCGTGCG
>CAIMEK010000749.1 GCA_903839965.1 uncultured Acetobacteraceae bacterium
AACATCGTCGACACGCCCGGCCACGCCGATTTCGGCGGCGAGGTGGAGCGCATCCTCGGCATGGTGGACGGCGCGCTGGTGCTGGTGGACGCCGCCGAGGGCGTGTTGCCGCAAACCAAGTTCGTGGTCCACAAGGCGCTCGCCCGCGGCCTGCGCCCGATCGTGGTGGTCAACAAGATCGACCGCCAGGACGCCCGCCCCGACGAAGTCCACGAGGAGGTGTTCGATCTCTTCGCCGCGCTGGGCGCCACCGACGAACAGCTCGACTTCCCCATGCTGTACGCCTCCGGCCGGCAGGGCTGGGCGGTTGACAAGCTCAGCGACGAACACCGCAACCTCACCCCGCTGTTCGACCTGGTGCTGCGCCACGTGCACCCGCCCAAGCTCGACCGCGACGCGCCGTTCGGCATGTCGGCCGCCATCCTGGACTACGACAACTACCTCGGCCGGGTGCTCACCGGCCGCGTCGAGCAGGGCGTCGCGCGGCTGAACATGCCGGTGCGCGTGCTGCGCGACGACGGCTCGGTGGTGGAAACCGCCCGGCTGACCCGCCTGATGTCGTTCCGCGGCCTCGACCGCGTGACGGTGGAGGAAGCGGTCGCCGGCGACATCATCGCCGTCGCCGGGCTCACCGAGGCCACCGTGCCCGACACCATCGGCGCGCTCGACCTGCCCGGCCCGCTGCACGCCCTGCCCGTCGACCCGCCGACGCTCGCCATGACCTTCCGCATCAACGACGGCCCGCTGGCCGGGCGCGAAGGCAGCAAGGTCACCTCGCGGCAGATCCGCGACCGCTTGCTGCGCGAGGCCGAGGGCAACGTCGCCATCAAGGTCACCGAGAGCAACGAGACCGAGGCCTTCGAAGTGGCCGGCCGCGGCGAACTGCAGCTCGGCGTGCTGATCGAGACCATGCGCCGCGAGGGCTTCGAGCTCACCATCGGCCGCCCGCGCGTGCTGACCCGCGAGAACCCCACCACCGGCGACCGCGAGGAGCCGATGGAGGAAGTGCTGGCCGACGTCGACGAGCCCTACACCGGCATCGTCGTCGACAAGATGAGCCAGCGCAAAGGCGAGCTGCGCGACATGCGCCCCTCCGGCGGCGGCAAGGTGCGGCTGACCTTTTCGATGCCGAGCCGCGGCCTGATCGGCTACCACGGCGAATTCCTCACCGACACTCGCGGCACCGGGGTGATGAACCGCATGTTCGCCGGCTACGGCCCGTGGAAGGGCCCCATCGAGGGCCGCCGCAACGGCAGCCTGATCAGCACGGAAAACGGCGAGGCGGTGCAGTACGCGTTGTTCTACCTGCAGGACCGCGGCACCCTGTTCGTCAATCCGGGCGAGAAGGTCTACATCGGCATGATCCTCGGCGAGCACTCGCGCGGCAGCGACCTCGACGTCAATCCGATCAAGGAAAAGAAGCTCACCAACATCCGCGCCGCCGGCAAGGACGAGGCGCTGCTGCTGATCCCGCCGCGGCGCATGTCGCTGGAACAGGCGATCGCCTATGTCGAGGAAGACGAGCTGGTGGAAGTGACCCCGGCGGCGATCCGGCTGCGCAAGCGGCGGCTCGATCCGCATGAGCGCAAGCGGTTCGAGCGCGGCGCGCAGGCGAACGCGGCATAGCAAGGCGAGGGGCGCTGCCCCTCGACCCCCGCCAAGTCCGGCGCGCGCCTTCGCGCGACGGGCCGGGAGGCCCTTGGAACCCGAGCAAGTCCGCGCGCCCTGGCCGGTGCCGCGTCTTTTCGCCTTGAACGTGCCGCCGCACGGCGTTACATGTAACGCAATGAGCCCCTTCACTTCCCAGTCTTCCGCCCCCCGGGTGCAGCGACGCCGCGACAAGCTGCGCGCCGCCGGCCTGCGGCCCATACAGATCTGGGTGCCGGACGTGCGCCGCCCCGGCTTTGCCGAGGAGTGTCGGCGGCAATCGCTGCGGCTGCGGGGTGACCCGCAGGAGGCGGAGATCCTGTCGTGGCTGGAAGCGGCGGCGGACACTGGCGGCTGGACGCCATGAGGCGCGGCGATCTGGTGACGGTTGCCCTGCAGGGCAACTATGGCAAACCGCGCCCGGCGCTCGTCATCCAGTCCGACTTGTTCGGCGAACACCCATCAATGACAATCCTGCCGGTCACCAGCGACCCGCGCGACCTGCCGCTGTTCCGCGTGCCGCTCAGCCCAAGCGACACGAACGGCCTGCGCGTCGCGTCGGAAATCATGGTGGACAAGGCCCAGACCGTGCCGCGCGAGAAGCTCGGGCCGACCATCGGACGGCTCGATGATGCCACCATGATCATGGTCACGCGGGCCTTGGCGCTGTTTTTGGGCCTCGGTTGAGTGAACCCCCCGGGCTGTGCGGGTGGGGGCACACACCGAGCCGGCGCGCCGGCCCGGGTAACGCCACCGGGCCGGACGCGACGTCCGGGTTGCACTCCGTAACGCGGCGCCGGCCGTTCCTCAGCGCATGAACGCCTGCAGCTCGTTTTCCGCCCAGGCCATCACGTCGTTGATCGAATTGCCGCTCATCAGCTTGGCCAACATCGTCGGCATGGTGCCCTGGTTATAGATCTTCACCGCGATCGGCGCCGGCGCCGGCATGCCGGCCACCCAGGCCCGCTGCTTCTGCCAGGGGTGGTTCGGGTAATTGTACAGCGTGCCCTTCGGCGGCCCGGCGTTCTCCCAAACCTTGAAGTCCTGCATGCTGATCACCGGCGGCACGTCGAAGCCGAGCACGGTGTTCTCGCGTTCCTCGACGTTCTCGCGCTGGCAGAGGAATTCCAGCAGGTCCTTGGCGGCGGCCTTGTTCTTGGCGAACTTCCAGATCCCCCACATCCAGGCCTGGTAGGGCAGAAAGCGGCCCTTCGGCCCCATCGGCTGCGGGAAGTGCCAGATGTCGGCGGCCACCGCCGGCGCGTCGCGCAACGCCACCGCCCAGGGCGAGGGCGGGTTGCAGATCAACGCGCTCTGGCCGGAGATCATGGCGCGGTTGTTGGAGGCGTCGTCGTAGCTCACCACGTTGGGCGGCAGCGTCTTGACCAGCTTCTGGCCGTATTCCAACAACTGCCGCGTGGCGTCGGACTTCACCGTGATGTCGCCCTTGGCGTTGACCAGTTCGGCCCCGAAGGCGGCGAACAGCGCGCCGCAGAAATCGACCGGGTCGGAGGTGGTGCTGAGGCCGAGCGCGAACGGCTTGCCGGCTTTGGCGCAGGCCTCGGCGGCCTTGAGGAAGGCATCCCAGGTCCAGCTCTCCACGCCGGGCTGCTTGTCGGTGCCGGCCGGGAACATCTGCGTCACGTCGAGCCCGGCGGCGTCGCGCAGGATGCTGATGCGGCCTTCGAAACCCTTGAGCTGCGCCCCGTACGAGGTGGGCACGCCGAGCCAGTGGCCGTTGGCCTTGCTGAGGTATTCGGCGGCATCGTTGACCGGCCCGTACTGGGCGATCAGCCGGGCCATCACGTCGTCCATCGGTTCCAGGTCGTCGACGTGGTTCTGCGGTTCCCAGGCCATGAAGGGGAATATGTCGTGGCCGGCCTTGCCCTGGGCCTCGGCGTTCTCGACCATGATGATCTGCCCCGACGCCGAGGCGATCAGGTCGACCTTGACCTCGACCTTGTTCTTGTCGGCGAACCTGGCGATCTGCTGCTTGGTGACCTCGTTGCCCTGCTGCACCCAGTGGTCCCACAGCGCGATCGCCACCGACCCGGCCGCGTGCGCCGTGCGGATGTGCACCAGCGGCAGGGCCGACGCCGCGGCGCCGAGCCTGAGCGCATTCCGACGCGTGACTTTGCGTCCTACCATCATGGACTCCTCATTCCTCATGTGCCGGGCTGCTGACGTCCGGCCTGTTTTCGCGGCGGGAGTATAGTGATCACGAATCGGTGAGACAATTCCCCGGCCCGAACGGCTGGGAAAGGGGGTGTCAGGTTTGTCATGACATTGTCGGGCAAGCGTGGTATCCTATCCCGGAATGGAGGAATTTTATGCCCGCACGTCAGAGCCGCACCAGCAAGCTCGATCTCCGGCTTTCGCCCGACGCCAAGGCGCGGCTGAATGCCGCCGCCAACGCGCGCAATCAGTCGCTCAGCCAGTTCGTGCTGGAGAGCGCGCTTGGCCGCGCCGACGAGACGCTCGCCGACCGGCAGCGCTTCACGCTCGATGCCGCGACCTGGACCGCCTTCACGGCCGCGCTCGATGCGCCGCCGCGCGCTTTGCCGCGGCTCCAACGCCTGTTCCGCGAGCCGTCGGCCTTTGATGCGCCCGAACCCGGATGATACAGGGCTTTCGCATCGAGAAGCTGCGTCGCGATCATGCGGTTGACGGCTTCACCTGCGGCAGCGAGGAGCTCGACCGCTTCCTGATCCGCTACGCCTTTGCCAATCAGCAGGCCAATGCCACGCAGACCTATCTTGGCCTGCACGACGCCGCGATCCTCGGCTTTTACAGCCTCGTCGTCGGCGAAGTCGCCTGCGGCGATGCGCCGGAGCGACTGAGCAAGGGCCTTGCCCGTCATCCGGTGCCGATCATGCTGTTGGCGCGCCTCGCGGTTGGCACCGCCTGGCAGGGCAGGGGGATCGGTGCCGGCCTGCTCAAGGACGCCATGCGCCGGACGCTCCAGGCGGCCGAGATCGGCGGCATCCGCGCGTTTGCCGTGCACGCCAAGGACCCGCCGGCGCGGCGCTTCCACGAACATTTCGGTTTCGTGCCCTCGCCGACCGACCCGTTGCACCTCTTCCTGCTCATCAAGGATCTGCACCAGGTCGCTGGCCTCTGAAGCCGCCGGTTTGCTGCGTTGCCGGCACTTCAGCAATGCGGCAAGACATCCAGCTGTGCATCGGCACCCCAACGGGCCCCCCCCAGCATCACTGCGGTGGCCACTGCCCGGAACACGCCCCCCCGCCGCGCCATTATCCCACCAGCCCAGGCCGGGCGTGCTGACAGCCCGCTCTCCCCTGTTCTATCGTCGCGCGGCCAGTGCGCCCGGGGCACGAGCCGCTGGCCAGAGGGAAAACATGGCAGGCGATGTTCAGTCGGCTTGGGTCGCGGCGGCCGCTTCGCTCGCGGTCTCGTTCGTTTCTCTTGGCGCGGCAATCTGGACCACCCGCCGCGCCGAGCGTGCGCGCCTGGAGCAGGCCGCCACGGCCGCGGAACTGGCGCGCCTCAAGGCCAGCCTCGGCGAACAGGCCGAC
Organism: uncultured Acetobacteraceae bacterium; assembly: GCA_903839965.1. Taxonomy (GTDB): domain Bacteria; phylum Pseudomonadota; class Alphaproteobacteria; order Acetobacterales; family Acetobacteraceae; genus Rhodovastum. The sequence goes on from CAIMEK010000749.1 coordinate 5,184, forward strand.
GCCGCCAAGGCCAAGCGCGACTACGAATACGAGGCGCGCAAACGGCTTTATGCCGAGCTGTATCCGCTTTCCTACCAGCTGCTCGAGGCAGCGCTCGGCGCGCAGAACCGCATCCGCAATCTCGCGCTCGCCACCCGCGGCGGCTTCCTCGCCGCCGGCCCCGATAACTGGCTGACCGGCGGCGACCCCTATTACTTCACCGCCGTCGTGCACGCGCTGATCGCTCCGCTCGCCGTCTACGAGCTGATGACGCGCAAGCTGACCCTGCTCGACCTCACGCTCGACCGCGACCTGCACCGCCAGCACTATATCGCCCGCATGGCCTACCAGGCGCTGCGTTCGGATTTCGACCTCATCGATGCGCGCTATCCGCCCCTCGTCTTCGGCCCCGACAACCAGGCCTATGCGCCGCCGGAAACGCGCCCCACCGCGCTGCCCGGCGAGCGCGAACAGCGCCGCATTTGGCGCCAGGGCCTCTATTCCGGCCAGATCAGCCAGGCCGTGGACGCCCTGCTGACGGGCGACGGCACCGCGGCCCGCGTGATGACCTATGCGGAGTTCGCCAAGGCGCTCGGCGGCGCCGACCTGCGGGCGGACGATGGCAGCGGCGGCGCCGGCGCCGGCGCCATCCGCACGGCGCTGCGGCCGATGATCGACCTGTTCCGCGACTTTCACCCGGCCCGGCGACCGGTCACCTGGCGTATTCTCCTGGCGCAGGCCGCCTGTTACCGCGCCATCGCCGCCGCCCAGGGTGGCCAGGCCGCACCGGAACAGGTGGCGCTCGCCGCGCGCTTCGAGGGGGCGAGCGACCGCGCCGCCTTCGACTGGATCGGCGATGGCCGGCGCTCGGTGCCGCCCGCGCTGACGGCCTGGGTCGATTTCGGCGCCGAGCAGGCAAGCGCGCTCGCCACGGCCGACCGCTACATCGAAACCGCTTTCCGCGACTTCGGCACGCGCTACGCGCCGCTGGGCTGAGGCTGGCCTCGCCGGCCGGGCGTCCCCGCGCCGCCCCGGGCTTTTCCCTTGCACCGGCCCCGGCTTTGTGCTAGGAATGTTTTCGTGGAACCCGCCCCCATCCCGGCCCCGGTCCAAGCCTTCGCCCCCGACTTCGCGGCCCGGTTCGGCCGCATCCTCGCCGGGCTGGCCAAGCTCGTCGCCGCCGGTTTCCTGCGCAATCCGCGCCTTGCCCTCCTCATCTTCCCGCTTTGGACCCGGCTCAACCGCGCCGCCCGCCGCTGCGAGCGCCTGATGGCCCACGTCTCCGCCGGCCATCTCCCGAAGCCCCACCCATCCGGCGCGCCGTCTTCGGCGTCGCCCGGCCCCAGCGGCCCCCGTCCGAGCGGCCCCGCGCTGCCCACCGGCCGCGGCTGGCTGGTGCGCGAACTCGGCTCCGAGGCCGCCTGCCATGCCTCGCAGTTGCAGGCCCTGCTCGCCGAGCCCGCCGCCGTCGAACTTTTGCTCCACGCCCCCACCGCCGGGCGCATCGTCAACCCGATCCTGCGCATGCTCGGCATCCCCCCCTGCGCCCCCCGCCAGCGCCCGGCACCGGCGCCGCCTCCCGTGGCCGTGCCGCCCCCCGCACCCGCGCGACGCCCCGTGTTCCCGCCACCCGGCGAGGACGCCCCCCGCTCCTCCGGCTTCCCGTGGCACCTGCTGCTCGGGCTGCCCGAAAAACCCACCTGACCCGGCGCGCGCCTTCGCGCGACGTGCACCCAGTGCAACCGCGCCCTACTCGTTACGATATCGTATTTAAAGGCTTGCGCCGCCCGCTCAGGTGGTGGCGCGCCGCAGGATATGGAACGGCACCAGCACCCGGCCCGGCGGCGTGCCGCCGGCCAGCCGCACCAACAGGCTTTCGGCCGCCAGCCTGCCCATCTCGGCGCCGTCCACGCCCACGGAGGTGATCGGCGGCTCGCTTTCCTGGCACAGCTCGAAATCGCCGAAGCCGCACACCGCCAGGCGCTCCGGCACGGCGATGCCATGCGCCAGCGCTTCGGTGACGGCGCCGAACGCAGTCAGGTCCGAGCCGCAGAACAACGCGGTGCGCTCGCCGAGCGTCGGCAGCATGGCCCGCATGGCGAGGCGGCCGTCGCGGATGCCGCTCGGGGCGGGCAGGGGGTATTCGGCCACCAGGGTGCCGCCGCGGCGCGCGATGGCGTCCATGAAGCCCTGCCGGCGCGCCGCCGCCCGCGTGTCCACCGCGCCCATGACGGCAAATCGCGTGTGGCCGTCATCGGCGAAGAAGTCGGCCACCGCCGCGCCCACCTCGGCATGGTCGAACCCCACCAGCATGTCGGTGGGCGAGGTGGCGGCGTCCCAGATCTCCACCACCGGCACGCCGGCGTCGCGCAGCAGCCGGTTCACCGTCGGGGCATGCACGGCCCCGGTCAGCAGCAGCCCGTCCGGTCGGCGGGTCAGCACGGCGCGGATCAGGTCGCGCTCGGCCTCGCCGCTGCCATAACCGGAAAGTCCGAGCAGCACGTGGTAGCCGGCATGGTTCATCGTATCCGTGAACGCCTGCACCGGGGCGCTGAACATCGGGCTGGCGATGGTCGGAACGATGGCGGCGATCATGCGGCTGCGCCGGCTTGAGAGTCCCCCGGCGATCAGGTTGGGCACGTAGCCCAGGCGCTCGACCGCCTCGCGCACCCGTGCGGCGGTCACCGCCGACACCCGCTCGGGCGTGTTCAGCACCCGCGACACCGTCATCGGTGCCACCCCGGCGGCGGCGGCGACGTCGGTGATCTTCACGGAAGCCGATGGGTCACGGCGTCTGGCCAAGCGCGAATCTCTCCTGCCCTTCGTGAACGGGCACCCTAAGTAGCCTGTCCGTTGCGCGCCTGTAAGCCCATCCGGCCGACAAAGCCCGGTCCGGCCGGGGGCACCGGCGCCGGGCTGGCGCATCTGTGCACGTGCCTCGCGCACACGTGGATACAACGGCCCGCCCCGATCTGCATCAGTATGGCCCAAGCCATCGGTGACCACCCCTTCCCGGGATGGGCACGCCACCGCCAAGACTCAAACGAGCAGGGCAGGTGAAGCAATGTCGGGTCTGTTCCAGGACGACCAGAAGCTGATCTTCGCGGCCAACTACAACCGCGCCTGCTTCATGTTCGACCACGTACTTCATCTCAACCCCATCTTCGATCTCGATAACCTTGCCACGCTCACCGCGCGGCTGCCGCCCGATTCGGTCTACAGCTCGGTTGGCACGGCGGAGGTCGGCGGCGGCTGGAACCAGGGGCAGGACCGCAGGCGCAGCGTCCCGGACATCGTCCGCAGCATCGCGGACGCCAACGCCCTCGTCATGTTGAAAAGCGTCGACCGCGATCCCGAGTTCGGCCCCGTGTTCCGCCAGGTGGTCACCGAACTCGCCACCCAGGTTGGCGAGCAGCTCATCCAGGACCTCGACCACGGCCGCGCCACGCTGCTGATCAGTTCGCCGCACCGCGTCACCGCCTACCACATCGACGCGGAAGTGAACTACCTGCTGCAGATCCGCGGCCAGAAGATGTTCTACGTGTTCGACGGCCGCGACCGCACGCTGCTGACCCACGCCGAGCTGGAGGCTTTCTATGGCGGCGACTCCAATGCCGCCCGCTACCGCGACGACCGCCAGGACTCGGCCACCGCCTGCGCCATGGTACCGGGCAAGGGCGCACACGTGCCGGTGAACGCGCCGCACTGGGTGCGCAACGGCGATTCGGTTTCGGTGTCGCTCAGCGTCAACTTCGACCTGCGCTCGAACCGTCGGGTCAGCACCGTCTACCGGGTGAACCACCGGCTGCGGCGGGCCGGGCTCAGCCCGGTCGCGCCGGGGGTTTCGCCGTGGCGCGACAAGCTGAAGGTGGCAGCCTTCGACGGTGCCGCCCGCGCCCGGCAACTGTCCCGCACGCTGCGCCCCTGACCGCGGGGGGCCGGCCTCAGGTGCCGTAGCCGCTGGCGGCCACAACCTCGAGTTCGCAGTCGGGCACGCCGGAGAACACCAACCGGCCGCGCGATCCCGGCCGCACCGCGTGGATGCCGGTGGTCATGCCGGTTAGCACGATATCGCCCTTGGCCAGGTGCCGGCCGCGCGCGGCGAGGTTCTCCGCCAGGAATTTCACCGCGGCGAGTGGCCCGCCCATCACCAGGGCCGCCGAGCCCGACCCCACCGGAACGCCGTCGATCAGCATCTGCGAGGTCAGGCTTTCGAGCGGCCGGGTCCGCCACTCCGGCAGTTCCGGGCCGACCACGGCCCCGGCGTTGTTGCCGTGGTCGCAGACGACGCCGATCGGCCCGATTTCGTTGATCCTGGCGAGCGGGCTCGAAGCGACCTCCGAGCCGGCATGCAGCGAGGCGACCGCGGCGAGCACCAGCTCCGCCGTGAAGCCGTCGGGGCCCGCCACGAGGTCGCGGCCAAGGCGGGCGACGAACTCGGCTTCGAGCGCGGCGAACCCGCCGTCGATCACCGTCACCCTGGTGCGCCCGCCGGCCGGCAGGTCGTGCACCACGTCGGCATAGACCGGGCCGGCCATGCGCTCCGCGCCGTAGGTCGCGCGCAGGTCGGGATGGATCCCTGCCACCTTCCAGCCGCGGATGCGCCGCCCGCCCAGCGCGATGCCGAGCGCGATGGCTTCCTCCTGCACGCGGTAGGCCTCCTCCAGGCTTCCCGGCAGCTGCCCGGGAAAGCCGGCGAGCGGGCGGGCATGGCGGCGCGCGGTGAACAGGGCTTCGGCGATCGCTTGCAGGTCGCGGATCGGCACTGCCATGGTTCTGTCACCCCTTCGCGTGCAAGGGCGATCATCCGCCCGGTGCCTGCAGTAGGGTCGCGCAGGCACGCCTGCCTTGACCTGGATCAACGTCGGGTCCCCAGTTCGGCCTGGGGCTGCAGCAAGGAGAGTTCGTCGATGGCCAATTCGTCCGCAACCGTCCTGATCGTCGGCGCCTCGCGTGGGCTCGGGCTGGGGCTGGTCCGCGAATACGCCGGGCAGGGCCGCAAGGTGATCGGCACGGTCCGCAGCGCCGACCCGCCGACCGGCCTGCATGCGCTGGCCGCCGCCGGCCGGGTCAGGGTCGAGCTGCTGGACATCAACCACTCGGACCAGGTCGCCGCCCTGCGCGCGAGGCTGGCCGGCGAGGCGATCGATGTGCTGTTCGTCAATGCCGGCATTTCGGACAGCTCGGCCGACACGCTGCCCGCCGCCTCCACGGAAGCCTTCACCAGGCTGATGCTCACCAACGCGCTGAGCCCGATGCGGGTGGTGGAGGCGTTCGCCGATCTCGTCGTGCCGGACGGCATCGTCGCGGCGATGTCGTCGGGCCTCGGCAGCGTGGCGAACAACAGCAGCGCCGGCATGGAGATCTACCGCGCCAGCAAGGCGGCGCTGAACATGATGCTGCGCAGCTTCGCGGTCCGAGCGGGCGGGCGGCGCACGGTGCTGGCGGTGGCGCCGGGCTGGGTGCGCACCGATATGGGCGGTCCGGGTGCGCCGCTGGATGTCGCCACCAGCACACGCGGCATCGTCGCGGCGCTGGCGGCCCGGCGTGGCCAGCCCGGTGCGGCCTTCATCGACCACCGGGGCAACGACGTCGCGTGGTGAGGCAACGACCGGCCCGGCTCAGTTGTTGAAGGCGGCCCGGGCCTCGGGCAGGTCCCAGATGCGGCGTACCGCGGCGACGCCGGCGGCGGTCACCGCCGCTTCGTCGATTTCGGTGCAGCGTCCCTCGGCCAGCAGCAGCCTGCCATCGACCATCACCGCCTCGACGTTGGCGCGGTTGGCCAGCCACACCAGCGCGCGCCGCGGATCGTGCAGGGGCTGCAGATGCGGGTGCGACAGATCGATCACCGTCACATCGGCGGCGGCACCAGGCCGGATCGCCCCGAGGTCGGCCCGCCCGATCGCCGCCGCCGCGTTGCGCGTCACCGCATCGATGATCTCCGGTGCGTTCGCCACATCCGCCCGCCCGGCCGCCAGCTTGGAGATCATGGCCGCGGCGCCCATCTCGCCGATCAGGTCCATGTTGTAGCCGTCGGTGCCGATCAGCGTGCGCACGCTGGCCGCGGCGAACCGGCCGAAGGCGGCCGTTGTGCCGCCGCGGGCGAACACGCGCGGGCAGTTCAGCACAGTGGCGCCGCGCGCTGCCATCAGCCGCAAATCGTCATCGGTGCTGGCAATGCAGTGGGCGGCGAGTAAATCGGGGGCGAGCAGGCCGAGCCAGTCAAGATATTCGGCAGGCGTGCGCCCGCCATGGCGTTGCGCGATGGTGGTCACTTCGCCCGCCGATTGCGCCAGATGGGTGGTGATTGGCACGCCATAGTCACGCGCCAGTCGCGCGCATTCGCGCAGCAAATCCGGACCACAGGTATCCGTCGCATGTGGGCTCATCGCCACCTGCAAACGCCCGTCGGAATGGCCGTGCCATTTGGCGTGCAAATCCTTCCAAATCGCCAGATCGGCAGCGCCATCATCACCTGCATACTGCACCACGCCGTCTGCCCCCGCTTGGGCGTTGCCGGTCGAGAGCAAATAGGGCGCGCCGTAAAAGCGAATGCCCATCTCGGCGGCCGCATCGAACATCTCAGGAATGCCAGCCCGGAACGGCTCCATCACCGTGGTGGCGCCGCCTTTGAGCAATTGCAAAATGCCCAAACGCGCAATCGCCATCCGCTCTTCGCGCGACAAAATCTCAATGCCACGCCGGCTGAGCGGCATCAAAATCGTATACACGATGCTTTGATTGTTCTTGCGGCCATTGCCGTCTTCGGTATGGGTGCGCGCCAGCTGCTCACTGAAGCAGTGATTATGCAGGTTCATGAGGCCGGGCAGCACGAAGCGGCCGGGCTGATCGAACACCTGATCCGCCTGCGGGCGGCTGGAGGTGATGGCGGCGATCTTGCCGCCTTCCAGCAACACCCACTGATCGCGCAGCACGCTCTGCACTCCCTCAGCGTGAGAAAGCACATAGCTTCCGAAGATGGCGGTGGTGCTCATGCGGGTTTCACATTCCAAAACACCGCCGTGCCATCCAAAATGCCGGTGATGTTGCTGCGATAAGCGGTCGGTTGCTTGTATTCGCCGAGGGGCAGGAATGGCATTTCTTCAAACGCCAGCTGTTGAATGTCACGGCAGATTTGTTGCTGCTGAGC